>NZ_VULP01000006.1:0-131174 GCF_009697165.1 Anaerobutyricum soehngenii
GATAGGAGTATTTATCACTGGGTATTTTTATGCCCTTTTTTGGGTGTTGATAGGAGGAAAATCACATGAAAATAATTAACTTAGGCATTCTGGCTCACGTTGACGCAGGAAAGACAACATTAACGGAAAGTTTATTGTATACCAGTGGTGCAATTGCAGAACTAGGGAGCGTAGATGAAGGCACAACAAGGACAGATACAATGAATTTGGAGCGTCAAAGGGGAATCACTATCCAGACAGCAGTGACATCTTTTCAGTGGGAGGATGTAAAAGTCAACATTGTGGATACGCCCGGCCACATGGATTTTTTGGCGGAGGTGTACCGCTCTTTGGCTGTTTTAGATGGGGCCATCTTGGTGATCTCCGCTAAAGATGGCGTGCAGGCCCAGACCCGTATTCTGTTCCATGCCCTGCGGAAAATGAACATTCCCACCGTTATCTTTATCAACAAGATCGACCAGGCTGGCGTTGATTTGCAGAGCGTGGTTCAGTCTGTTCGGGATAAGCTCTCCGCCGATATTATCATCAAGCAGACGGTGTCGCTGTCCCCGGAAATAGTCCTGGAGGAAAATACCGACATAGAAGCATGGGATGCGGTCATCGAAAATAACGATAAATTATTGGAAAAGTATATCGCAGGAGAACCAATCAGCCGGGAAAAACTTGTGCGGGAGGAACAGCGGCGGGTTCAAGACGCCTCCCTGTTCCCGGTCTATTATGGCAGCGCCAAAAAGGGCCTTGGCATTCAACCGTTGATGGATGCGGTGACAGGGCTGTTCCAACCGATTGGGGAACAGGGGAGCGCCGCCCTATGCGGCAGCGTTTTCAAGGTGGAGTATACAGATTGCGGCCAGCGGCGTGTCTATCTACGGCTATACAGCGGAACGCTGCGCCTGCGGGATACGGTGGCCCTGGCCGGGAGAGAAAAGCTGAAAATCACAGAGATGCGTATTCCATCCAAAGGGGAAATTGTTCGGACAGACACCGCTTATCCGGGTGAAATTGTTATCCTTCCCAGCGACAGCGTGAGGTTAAACGATGTATTAGGGGACCCAACCCGGCTCCCTCGTAAAAGGTGGCGTGAGGACCCCCTCCCCATGCTGCGGACGTCGATTGCGCCGAAAACGGCAGCGCAAAGAGAACGGCTGCTGGACGCTCTTACGCAACTTGCGGATACTGACCCGCTTTTGCGCTGCGAGGTGGATTCCATCACCCATGAGATCATTCTTTCTTTTTTGGGCCGGGTGCAGTTGGAGGTTGTTTCCGCTTTGCTGTCGGAAAAATACAAGCTTGAAACAGTGGTAAAGGAACCCACCGTCATTTATATGGAGCGGCCGCTCAAAGCAGCCAGCCACACCATCCATATCGAGGTGCCGCCCAACCCGTTTTGGGCATCCATCGGACTGTCTGTTACACCACTCCCGCTTGGCTCCGGTGTACAATACGAGAGCCGGGTTTCGCTGGGATACTTGAACCAGAGTTTTCAAAACGCTGTCAGGGATGGTATCCGTTACGGGCTGGAGCAGGGCTTGTTCGGCTGGAACGTAACGGACTGTAAGATTTGCTTTGAATACGGGCTTTATTACAGTCCGGTCAGCACGCCGGCGGACTTCCGCTCATTGGCCCCGATTGTATTGGAACAGGCATTGAAGGAATCAGGGACGCAACTGCTGGAACCTTATCTCTCCTTCACCCTCTATGCGCCCCGGGAATATCTTTCCAGGGCTTATCATGATGCACCGAAATACTGTGCCACCATCGAAACGGTCCAGGTAAAAAAGGATGAAGTTGTCTTTACTGGCGAGATTCCCGCCCGCTGTATACAGGCATACCGTACTGATCTGGCCTTTTACACCAACGGGCAGAGCGTATGCCTTACAGAACTGAAAGGGTATCAGGCCGCTGTCGGCAAGCCAGTCATCCAGCCCCGCCGTCCAAACAGCCGCCTGGACAAGGTGCGCTATATGTTTCAGAAGATAATGTAACGTCTTGCGCAATGCAAGCGTTCATTGCTGGCTATTGCGAAATATCATTGATAAAATCAGTATCAGAGAGGAGAAACTATTTTGAACCAGGAACAGACGAATATTACAACAGGAAAGCAAATACGTCATCTGCGAACACAATTGGGAATGACACAGGAAGAACTAGCCGGGGAATTGAATGTTACCCGGCAGGCACTATCGAATTGGGAGAGAGATGTTAATGAACCCGATTTAAATATGTTGAAAAAAATTTGCTTTCTTTTTGGAGTCAACATGGACGATTTTGCGAAGGAGGTAATAACAAAGATGGAAACATATGAAAAAAAGGAGAAACGACAATTTAATAAGTACGATATGGCAATTGGACTTTTTTATGGTGTTGGTATATTTCTTGGCATTGGTATTTTCTTTGTTGGCGGTTTTATGACAATGTCAGGTGCAGGGTGGGGAGCATCACTATTTGGCGGTGGCTGTTTTTCTCTTGTATTTGGCTTGATATGCCATGCAGTTATTACATTGAGAAGAAATGACAAATGATGACATATCCTGCTTTCTATACTTTTCGGTAATACCGAGTAAAAAAAGCCGCTGCTTTTGGCTTTCCAATAGCGGCGGCTTAATGCAAGCGGCGGCAAAGGGAAATATCCTTTGAATACCTTACAGAAGAAAAGTTTTGCAGCATTACAAAAATAAAAGCCTATACCATTTTGGAAAGAAAAGATACATAATAGTCAAGACGACAACAATCAGAAGTTATGGAGGGTAACAATGGAATATAGTAAGGAAGATTTAATGGAAGCAAAAAAGCAAATTTTGGGAGTGGGAGAGAACATGGGAACAGAGGAAAGTAAAAAAATCTGGGAGGAGAACGCACAATTTTGGGATAATGCAATGGGTGACGAATCTAATGAATTTCACAGAGAGGTAGTGCGCCCCAAAGTAACGGAACTTCTATCTCCTAATCCTGCGGATTACATTTTGGATATTGCGTGTGGCAATGGAAATTATTCTTCGTATCTTGCACAAAGAGGTGCTTCGGTTGTCGCTTTTGATTACAGCAAAAAAATGATAGAATTGGCTAAAAGACGGCAATCACAATATGCAAAACAAATTGAATTTTGTGTGGCGGATGCGACCGATAGAAAAAGTATATTAGAATTAAAAAGAAATCGAGCCTTTACGAAAGCAGTTTCTAATATGGCAATTATGGATATTACGGACATTGAACCACTTCTTATGGCTGTTTATGAACTGTTGCAGGAAAGCCTTGCATTGGTTTTCGGCAGTTCATCATATTTATTGATTTTATTGCGATTCAGCCACAAGAGACATTGTTCTCTTTCACTTCCAAATTCATCTGGATGTTTTATATAATATTTTTCAATCTGCTCTTTAATCTTATATTTCTTCATAAAGGACATAAGATACGGACAGCTCTTTGCATAATCTACCGGTAAAGAATGATTTGAATCCGTTTTTGACAACAATCGTGACATCTGTATATAGGAGTTTATGTCATTTTCATCTATCTGCAAATGATGCTTCACGCTGCTGTCATCCGTATAATCACCGGAATCCATGACAGATATACGCTCTGTCCTGCTGACTCCCTGATTCAATACCACTGAACTCAACCTCTATCTTGTACTTTCCAGCATTCTCATTATCTTCTGAAATTACAGCCTGCCTTTTCACTCGGCACAAGTCCTTAATTTTCTGCTCCAGCAGATTTCTATTGTCACTTTCTGTTTCCAAAACAGCATCCGCTACTGTAACCTGCTCAAATGGATTCTTTGCATCTCCTACCGGTCCACAGAATATATCCTCTAAGAATTTATCCCCATTCAGATACATATTCTTTGTACCAAGCCACAGCATCATTTCAACATTTTTATTAATTGCAGAATAGGAAGCATTCATGGAACCAAGATACAGGTCAACATCTGAATATTTCCTTCTCAGATAGATTTTTGCATGAATATCCTGTTTCTTTTTATCTGCGAGTTCATCTGAAATTTCTTCCTCACCATCTATAATCTCATCCTTTAATGCATAGATGGTAAAATTATCTACATCTGATGCTTTGAGTTTTCCAAGCTCAGAACGTCTCGTAACAAGTGTTCTCTTACAGTCCGACAATGCCCTGTCTGTCAGGTTAAAATCTGCAATCACACTTTCTGATAAAAACGGAGACATCACTACAAGCTCATTAAATGTCGAATTGGCATTTCCTCTTTCCTTGCAGAATAGGATATCCTCCTGCATCCGGTAAGCATTTTTTCCAATACCAAGTGGAAGCACTTCAAAATCCTCTCCAAATATTTTACTATCAAGTGAAAAGGATACATCCTTAATGTCTGCACATAATCCACGAATCAGGTTTCTTTTCTTTCCGGCATTATTGCTGGTATTATGCACATTCATTACAAGATAATCCAGAAAATCACAGATAGGCTGAGTCTTTTTCTTCTGTCTGACATTTTTACTGCTATCCATTGCAAAGCTGATATCCCAGCTCCTGTCAAAAGTCAGATTTCTGCTCATTACCACAAAACGATATTTTTTATCTCCATCAGCGTTTACATATGCTAATACCCATGTTTTCGGATGAAATGACGGATATCGACCAAGCTGTCTATCTTTTGGCAGTGCGACCTCTACTACCATTTTCTCTAATAAAATAGATAGTGCAGTCGGTTTTGTTGGCACTTTAATCTGTCCTGCTTCACAAAACAGCACGATTTTATCTGATACCTTCTGCAATGCATTCAGCATACCAATTGGATTTTGCATAAGCTTACTATCTGTTTCTTCAGATAATCCAAGACATATCGCCACAGCTGTGAGTGCTTCCAGGTCAAGTGAATATGTAGTGCCTACTGCTCTGTCCAATCTATATCCGTCCGGAGGCATCAAAATACCGCTGTAATCCGTTCTATCTCGGTTTGAATCCGGTCTAAACATCAGCACTCACCTCCCCGGCATAGATGTCATTCACAATTCTTCTGGCATTCGAGAATCTGTAATCGAGCATTCCACCGCCTACCCATTTTGAATGATCAAATTCCTTTGTTCTGCTTAACTTCGCTCTGGCTGCTCCTTTCAGGCTCCGTTCCCTCTTGCGAATCAGTTCATCAGCCATATCAATATCTAATGTAATAAATGCTGCTTGTATCCCACATAGAAAGCTCTTTGCCCTTGGATTGATCAACTGGAATTCTCCAAACACTGCATCCAGATCTACTGTCGCATTATGCCTTATATCCGGAAGCAACCTGCTCCATTCATCATTTGCGTATGTATTCTCGTCTTCTGAAAGCATGACATTGTATCTTACTCTCGCCATATACACCAGATTATTAAAATCGCAGGCAAGCTTCATCATATATGCCAGCTTTTCACCTACTTTTTCCGATAGTTCAGCCGTTAAAGAAGCAAAATCATCATATTCATTCAAATCAATACGATTTTTCAATACATATTCCAAAAGAGACCCTTTCGTTGACTTCTGAATCTGCTTATCCAGATAGAATGCTTCCTCCTGCGTCAGCTCTATTGTAAGGTTGTCTCTCCAATCATCATGATAAATCGGAAGATTCCAGAATCTAATATTGCCGATGTCTCCTGCATCCGAATCATCCTTATCATTTTCCTCTGCATCATCATTCCTGTTTCCCAACCGGCTGACAGACTTCTGTTCTTTTAGCTTTACCGCCAATGAAACATACTCCGGTATAGACAGACCATAATCACAGAATATTCCAAAGGTACGAATTCCATTCCAGTAGATATCTGATGGTTTTCTTGCCACCCAGCCCTTTGGCAATACACGACTTCCAATAACACCTTCTGCCTTGGGATCTGCTTCTAACAATCTGATGCCACAATCTTTTTCAGCAGAATCTATAGCTCTTAAAACTCTATTTGCATCCTTTCCATACCTGCCATCAACAGCCTCCCTTAACATATATGGAACAATAAGGAAGTACTTTGCTCTAGTCTGGATGGTAGATGTCCCCGGAAAGAAATAATTGGCAAAAGCATCACGAATAACGCCGATTCCAAGTTCATCGACTGCTCCCTGTTCACTCAGAAGGTTAATCACATCGAATGCCTTCTGCCGGTCTTCTTTTGAAAAATCTATCCATCCTAACTGCATGTTTTCACTTCCTTATTTCTTCGTCAAATATGTATCTTCCACATAAGTCTCCGGTGTCGCCTCTTCAATTACTCCCGACTTTGGATCAAAGATATATTTCTTCTTCAATCTCTCATACAATACAGAACCTACAGTCTCCATTACCTGCCTCATCATATCAGGATCATCAAACAGTTTTCTGAAAAACTGGTCATTCTGCTCATATCTGTCTGCTGCCATATTCGGAAAATCCTTTTCAAATAACAGCATAAATGTTGCCCTGTCATTGTTCTTTGCGTAGCTCTGCCATTTCTCCTGATTGGCATAATCATTTTCCATCTGAACAAGAACTTTATCCATCTCTGTAAAATGAGTGCCATACTTTTCGTTTATCTTATCAATGATTACTGTCAACGGGTCTTTCTTAGGCTCTCTATGACCGGAATCACCGGAGATAGGTGTATATCCGCCTTCTGTGCTTTCAAGCTCTATCGGACCTTCAAAGTCTTTTTCCAGCTTATAGTATTCAAGAAGAACTTTGTCATCAATATTTATCTTCTCTCCACCATGTCCCTTAGGAAGCATTGTGTATAAGAATTTTGAATAAATACTGAATCTATGAATATCCTTGTCAAATAATCTGCATACCTGTGTAATATAGGCATACACACGGTTAAAACTTGCCAAGGTAGACTTAAATATATCCTGTTTTTCAACCTCAAGCACTTCATATCTGTCTATTGCTGGTCTTAACTGTCCCTGAAGCTTTCCAAGATCACCAGCTGATTGATTCTCATTCTGATAGAAAATATCCGCAAATTTATCCACTTCTGATTTCTGATATACCCTGAAATCATCCAAGGTATTCTTCATATCATATACAACATTAGGATCTGTTTCCTCCAAGAGCACAGTTTCCTCATAGAATGGCTCAAAAGATGCTTTGATATCCTCTGCTGAATTCACAAAATCAAGTACAAAGGTATCTACTTTTCCTCTTGTAGTACGATTCAGTCTTGATAAAGTCTGTACTGCCTTTACACCGGACAATTTCTTATCCACAAACATGGTGTGAAGTAGTGGTTCATCAAAGCCTGTCTGATATTTTTCTGCAACAACAAGGATTCCATAATCATCTGCATGGAATGTTTCCGGCAAAGCCTTTTCTTTTATTGTCTTGCCTTCTTTATCCTTGTTCATTCCCTCTTCGGTAAACACATCATCGTTATCTTTCACTTCACCGGAAAAAGCGACTAACACTTCAAGGTCATTCAGTCCTTTTTCTTTTATCTGTCTCTTAAATTCCTGCACATATCGTACTGCATGAAGTCTGGATGGTGTAACAACCATAGCCTTCGCTCTGCCACCTATCTTATGTCTTGTGACATTCATAAAATGTTCCAGCATAATGGCAGTCTTCTGAGAGATATTATGTGGATGCAGTGTCTCATAATTTATAATTGCCTTTGAACCAGCTGTTGTATCAAATTCCGGATTATCCTCAATAATCTTGGCAATCTTATAGTACATTTTGTAGGTCATATAGTTCTGCAAAACATCCAAGATGAAATGCTCCTCTATTGCCTGTCTCATAGAATAAATATGGAAAGGTCTGTAGATTCCTTCCGCATCCTTCTGACCAAACAGCTGCAATGTTTTTCCTTTTGGCGTTGCTGTAAATGCAAAGAATGATAAGTTCTTATGCATCCCCTGTGCTGCCAGTTCGTCTAATAGCTTGTCCTCATCATCCTTGCGGTTTCTCTCGTCCTCATCTTCCATCTCGGCATACTCTTTCAGAATTTCTTCAGTATCAGCTAATGCTCTTTTTAACTTTTTCGCTGCATCTCCGGTCTGCGAAGAATGTGCCTCATCAATAATAATCGCAAATCTTTTTTTTGCAGAATCCACTTCTTTATAGATTACCGGGAATTTCTGTAATGTAGTAATAATAATGCCTACACCATCATTGATTGCATCTCTAAGCTGTCCCGAATTTTTATCTACTTTCTTAACCACACCTTCCACATGGTCAAACTGATATACTGTAGACTGTAACTGACTGTCCAACACTCGTCTGTCAGTAACGATGATTACTGACTGGAAAATCTTATTGTCTTCATAATCATGGAGTCCGGTAAGTCTGTGTGCCAGCCATGCAATCGAATTGGACTTTCCTGAGCCTGCACTATGCTGGATCAGATAACTCTTACCTGAACCATTCTTTTTTACATCTTCCAACAGCTTTGTAACAACATCAAGCTGATGATACCTTGGGAAAATCATAGTCTCTTTCACAAGATTTCCATTTTTATCGTACTCCTGCTGCAAGTGCATATATTTCTGTAAAATTTCCATCAGACTGTCTTTGCAGAGTACTCTTTCCCAAAGATAAGCTGTATCATATCCATTTGGATTTACCGGATTACCTTTGCCACCTACTTTTCCGGCGCCATTACTTCCCTGATTAAATGGCAGGAAATAAGTGTGTGCGCCCTCAAGTCTTGTAGTCATATAAACATTGGTAAGGTCTACAGCGAAATGTACCAATACCCTTTCCTTAAAGGCAAAAATCGCATCCTTACCGGCACGATCAAACTTATACTGATTAATCGCATTTGTTGTATCCTGTCCTGTAAACTGACATTTCAATTCCATAGATACCACCGGAATGCCGTTTGCAAAAAGAACAATATCAATGCTGTTTTCATTATGTACAGAATAATGAAGCTGTCTGGTACAATGAAGGATATTCGCATCATACTGCATCTGTGTAGTCTCATTCAAAGAGGTCTCCGGCTTCCAGAAAATCGGATAAAACTTGATTCCTCTGTCCATAAATCCATGCCGCATCACATTCAAAAGATTCGTTGTCTTTACTTCTCTTTTAAAACGTTCGATGATCTGTTTCTCGGAATTCTCCGCATAAATTTTTACATATCTTTCCCATTTCTTAGGCTGACTTGTCTTAATAAACTCAACAAAAGTATCTTCTTCAAGTCCTGATTCACGATTAAATTTCTTTGGATCACCTTTGGTATATCCACCATGATGAGTCAGATAGTCTTCGATATCTTCCTCAAATCGTTTCTCTTTTACATCAAAATCAGACATGAGCTACACCTCCTTTTTGCCTGTGACAACTTCGTAAATGAGGGATTTTTTGTATTCTTGATATTTCTTAATAAGTTTATTTCTTTTATCAATCTCAACTTCAATATGATTTACCTTATCAGTTATGTAATCAGCTATTTTCTTCTGCTCATCATATGGTGGAATAGGAATATAAAAATTCAAAAACTTATCTGCTTGTAGTCTCCATCTTCCCATACCACTTACACCTTGTCCTAATCCATAAAAAATTCGTGCACTATAACACATTTGCATCATATACAAATAATACTTTGGACACATACCATTCTTATCATTTAATACAAAAACCCTATAATCAGGACTTGTAACTCCTTCGTACTTTGAAATATCTACCCAACCGGTCAGCAAATCCATATGATTCATTGCGAAATCACCTTTATGGACTAACTGATAATTTGCATAGCTATTTGCAAACTGTCCTTCATTGTTAGAAAAATCTTTAGGAATTATTCCTCTTTGTGTAATTGACAAAACAGTATGTCCTTCTTCTCCTGCAATATCTTTCTGAATATGGAATACATACTTTAATCTTTTCATTTCCCAATTTATAGGAATATTTCCAAACCATACACTTCCGCTATCCTTCATCTCTACATCTGGATTTATTCCACTGGTTACTGCTTCCGTAATAATTGATAATTTGTATTCCTCTAATTTTTCAATTATCACCTTCTGCTTTTCTACAATTTCATCAATCTTTGAACACTTGGCATCCAGATATTCAACTATTTTATTTTGTTGTTCTATATTTGGTCTAACCAACGGAAGTAAAAATAACTTGCTTGATTTTATTCCAGTTGCTGTTGAACCAGTAGATAATGAATGTAAAAACTGCTGGAATCCCTCGTTCAACATCCAATACTTCAAATAATAGTTATTAACAGTACTTAATGCTCTAAATTTTATAATACGTTGTGCTAAGGCAATATCAGTTCTATCTACATTAGCCACTTGCCCCAATGGAGCCTCTGTAGTAAATAGTATATCGCCAATTTGTGGTATTCCTCGATGCATTATCTCCTCATAATCGGCTTCACGAACGTATTCTTTTGATAACTCATAGCATATTTTCCCATCTTTTATATTCTTTGCAGTTACTAAAAAAGTTCCTTCTTCTGTTTTTTCTGGTGTTTTTCCCCTATAATCGACAATTGAATCTAATTGCTTTGTTAAGGGAACAATCTCCCAATCTTTTGGTATCTTCCCAATCCATTCCACTCCACTATCCTTCATCTCTCTCATAGGTCAAATACCTCCTCAAGACTTCCAGATAGTTCTGTCTCTAAATCCATAATCTCTGCCATAATTTCTGCTGATGGTCTTGGAGCTTCATACTTATAGAAATATCTCGTAAACGGAATCTCATATCCCACCTTTGACTTTTTCTCATCTACCCATGCATCCGGTGCAAATGGAAGTACTTCTCTTTCAAAGTACTCTTTGATATCCTCTTTTAACGGAACATTTTCTGTATCACGAAGACTGGTATCCGGCTGTTTCTTTCCCTTTTTCAATACCAGATTGCCTTCTTCATCACGAAGCGGTCTTTCTACTGTAATCTTGGTATAACCAAAATCCTCGTCATCATAAATCTGGCTGATTTCACTCTCTTTAAAATCACCATATATCTTTGTAATCTCTGCAATATCTTCCTTAGAGATATCATTTCGCTTATTTCCTAATGCCTTTCTTCTCTTCACGAACATCTCATTGGCATTGATCAGCTGCACTTTTCCTTCTCTGACTGTACCTGCCTTTTTATTTGACAATACCCAGATATAGGTTGCAATTCCTGTGTTATAGAAAATATCATTCGGTAAAGCAATGATTGCCTCAAGCAGATCATTTTCAAGAATATATCTTCTGATTTCAGAAGGTCCGCTTCCTGCATCTCCTGTAAAAAGTGGGGAACCATTATGAATGATTGCAATTCTGCTTCCACCTTTATCAATATCTTTCATCTTTGATATTGCTGTCATAAGAAAAAGCATCTGTCCGTCACTTGTAGCCGGAAGTCCTGCTCCAAATCTTCCTCCGAAGCCAAGCTTTGCCTCTTCCTCTACTTTTGCCTTTTCATTCTTCCACTCACGTCCAAACGGAGGATTTGAAAGGATATAGTCAAATGTACTGCCTGCAAACTGGTCATCCGATAATGTGTTGCCATCCTTAATGTAATCAGCATTGTTACCCTTAATCAGCATATCAGCCTTACAGATTGCAAATGTCTGGTCATTGATTTCCTGACCGAACGATACAAGCTCTGTAGATGCATTCAGACTATGTAAATATTCCTCTGCTACAGAAAGCATACCTCCGGTTCCACAGGCAGGATCATAAATCGTCTTTGCCACATTATTGCCAGAAAGGATGTCATTATCATCATAGAAGAGAATATTAACCATAAGTTGGATAACTTCTCTTGGAGTGTAATGCTGTCCTGCATCTTCATTATGAGACTCAGAGAATCTTCTTATAATTTCTTCAAAAATATATCCCATTTCAAGGTTAGAGATTTCATTCGGATGAAGATTTCCTCTGTCTGTTGTATATTCCTTTAAAACAATATACAGAATCCCCTTATTTGCCATCGTTGTGATGTGTCCATCAAACTTAAATTTTTCCAGAATATCCCGCACATTTGCTGAAAATTTATTCAGATACTCTCTAAAATTCTCCTCAATGTGGTCAGGATCATCCATAAGTCTTTCAAATGTATATTTACTTGTATTGTAAAAATCCTTTTTTGAAGCCTTACGAAGTAAAATATCTTTCATTGGAAGATTCTTTACTTCATCGTATTTCTGTAATACCGCATCCTTCGTATCTGAGAGAATACAGTCAAAACGTCTGATTACTGTAAGTGGTAATATAACATCTCCATATTCATGTGGTTTATATACACCGGTAAGCTTATCTGCTATTGCCCATATTAGGTCTGCTTTCTGATCTATTTTTGCACTTCTCGTAGCCATTTACATTTTCCTCCATAAGGTAATTTACTTTTCTTTGTTATCTGGTACATAGTCAATCAAATCTCCAAAGTTACAATCCAACTCTTTGCAGATTTTTTCCAAAACAGATAGTTTCACCGACTCGCAGTTTGTCATCTTTGCTATTGTACTGGAGCTAAGACCAGTCTTGGCACACAAATCTCCTTTTTTCATTCCGTGGTCAATTAACTGTTTCCATAATCCATTATAACTAATTGCCATCCTCTTTTCCTCCGTTTAATGTGCAATCAATATCAAAATTATTTTATCACACAAAAAACTCCTTGTACAATTCGCATTTACAAATATCACATATCTTTTTTCAAATATTGAATATCTTTTTTAATTTATTCACAAACCTTTTGAATTTATCTGCTACAGATACTCTTTTCCTAATTGATGTGGTTAGAAGAAAAACATCTCCAATCTGCTTTCATTATAACGTTCAATCCATATTTACGCATTAAAAAAGGATGCAGGGATTGACTCCCTACATCCTTCATTAGAATTATAATATTATACTTATCTCACACCCCGATCAGCCCCTCTCTCCGGCTTATCTTTTCCCTGCTTTTCTTGAATAATCCTCTTATTAATCTCAAGCCGTTCATGAATGGATAATTTCTTATCTTTTCCAACTACCGCCTGCTTCTGTTGTACCTGTTTCCTATCTGCTTTTCCTGCATCCTTGACCACTGCATTCGCTTCGGTACTTGTTCCCCGCTCATCTGCTCTTCCTTCATTTCTTTCCGTTATCTGCTGTTCTCGTCTCTCTTTCACACCTTTTTCTTCCAGATTGCAAAAGCTCTGCAGATACGGAAGCACATGATTCTGCATGTCTGTCAGATCTTCCATATATTTTTGGAACTCTTCACTTCCTTTACCTTTCTGGTAATTGATCCAATACTCATCTGTAAGCTTCATTTCATTATCATACTTCAACTGACTCACAATACCGCCATGTCCATTTCCAATATCTATTGACTTCTTGAAATGATGCAGCATCTGTTCACCTTTTTCCGCATAATATACAGTCACATATATCTTTGTGATTTTTGTAGGTTCCTCTGTCTTCGAATCACGTTTTGCATACCATTCTTTATCCATTTCTGCTGTTTTTGCATCCAGCTCGGATAACTTCTGACATCTTGGATTCATGAGAGCACTTTCTTCACAATAGTTTACATACACCATTGGTTCCAGATTCTTTGGAAACTCCGGCTCATAGACTTTCAGTCTTTCAATCAATACACCTGCACGCACAGACTGGTCACATTCTTCGTCTACAATATCCTTCAGATAAGAAATATAAGAATGTGTATTGCCACTCTGCAAATCCAACATCACCTCTTGTACCGTATTTTCTCCCGTCTCCACATTATCTCGATACTCATACGGATCAAAAGCTTCTGCAATCTCATCCAATGCCTCTGCCAACTGTTCTGTGGTCATCTTCTCTGGATACATTGCTTCCCGAACATCCCGCATTGGTACATACTTATAGTCCGGCAATGCATCATGAATTTTCTCAATCCCTTCCCGTATCAGTGCAAGTTCTCCATAAAATCGAACATCGTCCATCAGATTTCCAAGTACTGTATTTCCTTTTACGATTGCAAATTCAGCATCATCATAGTAACTGTCTTCCGGATCACGATAGATAATCCCCATACTGCATACTCGATAGGCATTCTCAGGATTCTCCCTATATTTTTCATAAACCGCAGCAATCTGATTAACATCGGTACTTTTTTCATAAGCTCCCATATCATGGAACTCATCACATTCTGCGGCAAAGTATTCCAGATACGGTTCTTTCTTCGGTGGCATATTATTGAGGACATTATCAATCATGTTATAATTTGCCTCTTCCAGTTCTTCTACCTTTGCCAATGGCTTATATTCGCCCTGGCTTTTCTGAATCTCTGCCATTACAACCTCATCCATTTCTTCTACCTTTTCCATCAACTGATCATAATCCCCACGGATGCGTTCTCCAGTCCATCCTTCGTCTTCCAAAAGTTCCTCTGCCGCTTCTTCAATAGAAATTTCACCATTTTCATAGACGCCACCATCCATCAGGCGGAAATCTTCATCGTAAAAGGAATAATCATATCCTCCTTCTGTTCTCTGAATAGCAAAGTAACGTTCTCCTACCTCATATGCCAGTTCACTAAGAACCTGTTCTTCCAGATTCAGGAAAGAATCTAGCTGTTCAAAACTGATACTGTCTACAAAATGAGCGGTTACCTTTCCCCCCTCATTCAGAACTACGATATCACTGACAGACAGGGAATGTCCTCGAAAGTCTTCTGGTCTGTCGATGTTGAATCGTTCAAATATATCATCTAGCGACATATTTCCAAATAATTCTCCCACATAGACCAGTTCATAGTCTTCTTTTTTAATCTGCATCCCGTGACTTTCAATGAAGCTCATATTCATAAACGCATAGTTTTCACCTGGCAAACCATCTCTTATTTGATAAATACCGAATGTTCGTCTTGTCCCTAATAGCAGATTTGCCTCTTTCAAAGACTGAATCTGCGGATATTTCTGCATCTCCCATTCCAAATTGCGGAATCGTTCCAGTTCTTCTGTAGACATCTGATAATGCTCCGGACCTCGTTCAATCTCCATTCGCTCTGTAACATAGATTGGTGATGAAAAATTGGTAATCAGATAGATATCTGCTCCGGCATCATATAATTTCAGAGCTTCTTCCTGTCCAATCACATTCATCGGCTCCTGAAATGCTCCAAAATCTTCATCTGCATAATCCAGATCCTGATCCCTTATCCGTTCCCACATCTGTGATTCCATGCCAAACAGCCCTTCATGTGCCTGTATCATTTCTTTACTTGCATACTCTCCCTTGCTGCCATCACTACCCAGGCAATAGATTTTAGAACCCATTCTGTGATAATCCAGGGCTGCTGCTTTTCTAAGCGGCACCATATCCTCTGCTGTATATCCATAATCCCGAAGTTCCAGCTTGCCTATGGTTGGATCTGGTAAGTCCTGAATATCCATTTGGGCATCATCCAGAAGTTCCTCTACTCTATCTTCATCTGACCGATTGACTGCATCTGCCAGATTTCTTACCAGCGTCCTTACTTTCTCTTCTTCGCCAACCAGATTTGCATATTCAAAAATCTGTTCTTTTACGTCCGCTGGAATTGCTATTCCCATGTGTTCTGCACGGTCTATTTGTTCCTGTGTATATTCCTGCATTTTCTGCGTTTCTATTCCTGTTATCATGTTTCTCGCCATATAAGTTCCTCCTGTATTCCCAAAAGTGGCATAACCGGCAGAACATTCTTTCTACCAAATTATGCCATCTTTCCTGTTTTCTTATTCCAGACCGAAGTCCCTTTTTCTATCTTCCCTGCCATTCTCGCTTTCCCGCTGGCTTTTTTCTTTATAAATCTGCAATTTCTCATGGATAGAACCACGTGCCGGTCGTTCTTCTTTCTCTTTCGATTCTGACTGCTCTGCTTCTGTGTCTTCCCGTTCATCCATATTAAGAAGGGCATTTAGTTCTGACAGTCGCTCCAGTTTCTGGTTCAGTTCCTCTTCTTTTGTGAATGGCTTTCCAACTTCCTCTTTGGCATTTGTAAGCTGCTCCTGTACCGTTTCCAATCGTTGCTCCGCTTCTGCCAGTTTCTCCGGATAGCTTTCCAGAAGATTATTGATACGGGTGATATTTCCCAGGGCATCTGCTCCCAGATGAACTTTCGATACCGATTCATGCTTCACAGACAGGATAAACTCCTTACTCCAGCTGTCGAACTGGATTCTCATGTTGAATCCCTGATAGTTTCCGATATCCATTGCTGCATCGACTGCTTTCATGTCCTTGCAGACTGCCAGTAGTGCCGCTCCTGCTTCTTTCTTTTCTGTAAATACTTTGCCGCTGATCTCCATGGAAAACTGTTCTGGATCTGTGATTTTATGCTCCTGATAATGGGCAATATCCGCTTTGTAGCTATCAATAGTCTCGGTCAATTTTGCAATCTGCTGTGGAAAATTTCTTGCAATATCATCTTCCAGACGGTACTGGTTATTCATGTGATTGGCTTTTAAAAGTTTCAGTTTTGCCACATCCACGTCCAGTGCCATCTTTTCTTTTACTGCCGGATTTCCAGTTGCCAGTGCCTTAACCTCTGCATAGGACAGTGCCGCTTCGTCCACATCTTCGCAGCTTCTGACCGGTGCTTTGCTCGTCATAATCTGGGAGATGAACTTCTGTTTATTTTCGATCAACTGCCACATGTAGCTGTCGAAGGTGGATTCTGTCACATACCGAAAGATATGAACCTTTTTATTGTGATTTCCCTGCCGGATGATACGTCCTTCCCTCTGCTCCAGATCAGACGGTTTCCAGCCAATATCCAGATGATGCAGAGCAATCAGACGATCCTGCACGTTGGTACCGGCACCCATCTTTGCTGTTGAACCAATCAAAAAACGAACCTGCCCAGATTTTACTTTTCCAAACAGCTCCGTCTTCTTTGCTTCGGTATTTGCATCATGAATGAATGCAATTTCTTTTTCCGGTACACCTTTCGCCATCAGCTTCTGTTTCAAGTCATCGTAAACATTGAAACTGCCATCGCCTTTCGGTGTGCTCAAGTCACAAAAAATGATCTGCGCCGATTTCTGTACAACTGTATCTTTCCAGATTTCATAGCTTTTTTCTGCACAGACCGACACTTTACTGCCCGGATCGTCTGGCAATAGTTCATTGACCAATCGCTGATCCAGTGCCAGTTTTCTTCCGTCATTGGTAATTTTCAGCATATTGTCTACACTAGCATCTACGCCACCGTTTCTTACCACTTCCGCACGCTCTCCTAGGCTTGCTACGATTTCTTTCTGCTGTTCTGTTGGTTTCAATACTACAGTTTCGTATTCCGCTTCCGGTACTGGAAGATTCAACTGATCCGAAGTCTTGATATCTGCAATCTCCTTGAACATATTCATCAGTTCCGGGATATTATAGAATCTGGCGAATCTGGATTTTGCTCGGTATCCGGTTCCTTCCGGTGCAAGTTCAATGCTGGTCACAACCTCTCCAAACGTGGATGCCCAGGAATCAAATAATCCCAAGCCCATATTCTGTAATTTGCTGTTCTGCAGATATCTCTGCATGACATAAAGTTCCGTCATGCTGTTGCTGATCGGTGTGCCCGTTGCAAAGGTAATGCCTTTTCCACCGGTAATCTCATCCAGATACTGACATTTATTAAACATATCTGCTGATTTCTGTGCTTCGTTCTGGGCAATTCCGGCTACATTTCTCATTTTTGTATAAAGGAACGCATTTTTATAACTGTGTGCCTCGTCTACATACAGATGATCCACTCCCAGTTCTTCAAAGGTAACTACATTATCCTTTTTCTCTTTCTGATTCAGCTTCTCCAGTCTTGTCATCAGCGTTTTTCTGGTCTTTTCAATCTGCTTTACCGTATAGCGGCCGCCATCCTGCTCATATCTTGCACTCTGGATTGCGATTTCCAGATCGTCAATCTGCTTCCGCAGCATGGCTTCCTGCCTCTCATCAGAGATTGGGATACGCTCAAACTGGGAATGACCGATGATAATCGCATCATAGTTTCCCATAGCGATTCTGGCACAGAACTTTTTCCGGTTCGCCGGTTCAAAATCTTTCTTGGTTGCCACCAGGATATTGGCTCCCGGATATAACTGCAGGAACTCGGCTCCCCACTGCTCTGTCAGATGGTTCGGCACGACAAATAGATTCTTTTGTGATAATCCCAGACGTTTGCTCTCCATTGCAGCCGCTACCATCTCGTAGGTCTTCCCAGCTCCTACTACATGAGCCAGAAGCACATTATCCCCGTAAAGCTGATGTGCGACAGCATTTTTCTGATGTGGGCGAAGTTCAATTTCCGGGTTCATTCCTGGGAAAGTCAGATGACTGCCATCGTATTCACGGGGACGGATACTGTTAAACCGTTCATTATAAACTCTTACCAGTCTTTCACGTCTCTGTTGATCTTTGAAAATCCAATCCTTAAATGCTGCTTTCATGGCATCCTGTTTCTGTGATGCCAGCATAGTTTCTTTTTTATTGAGGACACGAATCTCATCCCCATTTTCATTGACACTCTTATCATAGATACGAACATCTTTCAGATTCAGTGTATCTTCCAGAATCCGGTAAGCATTTGCCCTCTCGGTTCCATACGTTGCATAGGCAAACGCATTTCTTGGACTGTCTGCATTTTTCCCGGTAATCCGCCACTCACCATTCACCTCAGAATATTTTACCTGTATCTCCTTCTGTGCAAGATACCACGGAGTATGAAGCAGTTCCCTCATAAAGTCCTGATAATCCGATGGTTCAATCCAGGTTGCCCCAATCCTTACTTCGATTTCAGATGCTTCCAGTTCTCTTGGCTGAACTGCTTCCAATGCACGGACATTCGGTGTGAATTCCGGGTGATTCTCTGCAAAGGTTCTTGCTGTGTTTAACTTCTCCCTGACATTTCCAGATAAATACTCATCTCCACTCTCCCACTGGTCTGTCAGTGGGTTCTTAAATATAACTCCAACCAGTTCCTCCGTGATTTTTTCTTCTGTCTTTCCTGTCAGCTGTGCCATATAGGACAGATCCACCTTTGCTCTTTCATTCAATGATAATGCTAAGGCTTCTGTCGCAGTTTCCACACTGGTTACCGCCACTGCCTTTTTGATGGTTCGTTTCGTAAACATGTCTGCTTTTCGCTTCAATGTTCCATCTTCGTTCAGGTCTTCCAGAGAACACAACAGACAATAAGAAGCGTCATCAGAAAACGCCCGCTTGTTTGCATTACTTCCGATGACTCCATACTTTGCTGTGTAAGCATCATATACTTGATTCAATTTCTCCTGCTGTTTGTGAATTTCTTCATCTGTTACGGATTCTTCCATCTGCATGGCAATCAGTTCACGCACCGTGTCTCGGATCTCCACCATACCTTTTACACGTTCTGCAGTAGCGGCAGGCATCTTTACCTGATTCATCAGAGAGTTAACACGGTAATATACCTGATCATCTACAACCGCATAACTGTAATTACGAACATTCGGATCTGCCGGGATACTCTCTGGTACATCATCCAGTTCTGCATCCACATCAACTGCAGGTGCCATATTTCCATGAATATTCCTGACAGCTTCTGCAAGCTGGACTTCAAGATCAGCACCTTCTATCGGCATACAGGTTGTTTCCATACCATACGGACCGGATACCTCTTTCATCTCACCCAGAATCATTTCCGGATGGTCTGCAAAATACTGATTGACCGTAATTCCATTGGCATCACTTCCAAGATTCACCCACTCCGGCATCTCTTTTGTCATGCTGTCACGCTTCTGGAAGAATAAAATATCTGCACTGACTTCCGTTCCTGCATTTGCTTTGAATGCTGTGTTCGGCAGGCGGATGGCTCCAAGGAGATCGGCACGTTCTGCCAGATACTTTCGGACTTCCGGTGATGCTTTATCCATGGTTCCTTTTGTTGTGATCAAAGCTGCCACACCACCCGGACGCAACTGGTCGATTGTCTTTGCCAGAAAATAATCGTGAATCATAAAATTATAGCGGTCATATTGCCTGTCATTCACTTTATAAGCTCCAAATGGCACATTTCCGATTGCCACATCGAAGAAATCATTCGGATAATCTGTCTTCTCAAAACCTTTAATCTGGATATTGGCATCTGGGTAAAGCAGTTTTGCAATTCTACCGCTGATACTGTCCAGTTCCACACCATAGAGTTTTGACTGGTTCAGCTTCTCAGGAAGCATTCCAAAGAAGTTACCAACACCCATGGATGGCTCCAGGATATTTCCTTTTGTAAATCCCAGATTTTCCAACGCCTGATACATACTTTCAATCACGATTGGCTGTGTGTAATGGGCATTTAAGGTAGAAGCTCTGGCTGCTGCATATTCTTCCGGTGTAAGGACTGTCTTTAATTCCAGATATTCCGTCTCCCATGCGGATTTTGTTTCATCGAAAGCATCAGCAAGACCTCCCCAGCCTACATATCGGGATAAAATCTCCTGTTCGTCTGGTGTGGCATTGCGGTTTTCTTCCTCGCATTTCTTTAAAAGCTGGATTGCCATGATATTAGCACGGAACTTTTCCTTTGGTGTTCCCTGTCCCAGTTCATCATCTGTGATATGGAAGTTTGTTGCTGGAATATCAGACTGTTCTGGTGTTATATCTTCCTTTTTTTCTGCATCTTCTACTGCTTCCGGTTGTGTCTCAACCTCCGACGGTTCCTGATTTTCCTCTCGTATTTCCTGCTGATCAGAGCCTTCCTGCTCCACTTCCAAAGCCTGCTGAGCTCCTTCCAGATCCGCCTGTCTCTGTGCTTCCTGCCGTTCTTCATACTTTTCCAGTTCTTCCGGTGATAAGAAATCATCGGTGCGAATCAGCTGACGGACACGTTCTGCAACCTTATTCCACTTTAATAGAACTTCTACATCTGGACTGCCAATCTTCCCTTTCGCAAGTTTTAATCCTTTCGCATCATGGGAAGCATCGGATTCATACGCTCCCGGTATCCCAGGTGCTGCTCCACCTGTACCATACTCATTTTTCAGAAACTCAGCTGCATCCTTTATATCGTGATGTTCCATGAAATACTCATAGATCCGATTCCGTCCTCCGGCAGTGATCCCGCCTCTTCTAAGGACTGCATCTATCTCATCCTGTGTGATAAAGGAAAGGGCCGGACGTTCGACCGTAAATTTCTGGTCTACCCAGGAACGCTCCCTCTGGAGATCCTGAAAACGCTGGAAATATTCCGGATTATGCTGAATCTCCCACCTGCGATAATCTTCTGGATTCTCATCCATATCTTTCTGCAGCCATTCAAAGCGATGGGCAATTGCATCTGCTTCCGCTGAATCTGTCCAAGCTTCCCGCACGACATCCTGCCAATCCGAATATGATTGCTGCTCCTCCCGGTTTCTGCTGGTATCCCGAAAATGGAGTGCAAGAAGATTGGTCATTTCTTCCTGCTCCTGTTCAATGGCGTTATTGGAAATCAGATTATCCACGTAACTTCTATCCTCATACATATCCCGGATTCTGTCCGCCGCTTCTTCCCACGTAACCATGCGATCAAAGTTTCTTCTGGCGGAATCTCCCCGTCGGATACGGATACCATCATTGTCATACCAGATACTGATTTTCTGTCCATCTATGGTAAATCCTTTTCCACCTGTTTCATATTCCTCCTTCAGGAAGTTCTGCATTTCTTCATTATCCAGACCTTCAATCAGTCTTGCCGTAATATGAAACAGTGTATTTTTCTGTCCACTTCCCGTGCGGAGAATATCATCTACTACTTCATCAGAAATAAGAAAAGCGGCTGGCTGTTCTAATGCAGCTACCGCTTTCCTTATTTCTCCTAACTGTTCCTCTTCTGTCGGGAACAGACTTAATTGTAAATAATCTCCTGAATTACCAGTTCCTCTGCCTGTGCTTTGATCTGGTTCATGTGTCTGGTCCATGCCATCCCGTCTGCCATTTTGTCCGGTGCCGGGTTTTTCTCCAGAAGTTCTGACATCAGGTTGTCTACTCTCTGCCTTGCCTGGCTGTCGATTTCCATCAGATGACTGTCCAGACGGTTCTGTAAGGTCAGAATGTTGAATCTGGCTACTTTGTGGTTTCTCAGATACTCTTTCCTCATCAATCCGTACTTCCCGATCGTTCCTCTCGTCTCCTCCAGACTGATATCCGGAATCTGGTACTCTCCATTCTGGCTGTAAGTGATCTCTCTCATGCTCTGTTTCCTCCTTATTTTCTCCTCTATCTTCTGTGTTCCTTGTTTTGCTTTCACGAATTAACGTGTTAAATTCATTATAAGCTACTTCTTTTTCTTTTGCAACCGTTTTCAGATCTTTTTCCAAGTCATTCAACACATATCGTCCAATCTGCATCAATACCGGTCTGCTGATCTCATTCACAGAACTTCCAAGGTGTCCAATAACCTTTAACTGGTTAAAATCTGTAATATGACGAAAATCCTCTGCATCAAGATATTCCTGCACATCCAGTCCGCATCGGTTCAGTAACACATACCAGACACTGTTTGTCATCAGTTCCCGGAACTCCACTTTCTGATTCTGTTCATCCAGATCTTCCAGAAAAGTGCCGGCTACATCCATTTGCAGTTCGTCGAAAGCATCCGGCAACCAGGCCTGCACACTTTCTTCTGCCGCCTGGTGAAGAACCTCTGCTAATCCTCCCTCTGTTGCTTCCAGTGCCAGCCGCTCCTGCAGATAATCTGCCACCAGTTGTTCTCCTTCTGGATTAAGATTCCATAACTGCGGATCTCTGCCCAGATTTTTTACCTTATAAGTATCCTGCACATCAAAAACATATCGGAGTTTCGTTTTTGGTCCGGATGTGTTATCTATCAGGGCAATTCCTTTAGAACCCTTTTTAATCCATCGGTACATCTTCTGGTTCCAGATTTCCATGGATGCCACGGCTGTTGCTCCCGGACGCTGTGCATAGATCAAGAGCTGTTCCGGAAAAGTGTACCGGTACAGCCTGGATGCAGTATTTAGAAACCGCATCCATTCCTGCGGATTGGCAGCAACATCCTTTGCCACTTCCTCCGTCAGAAGTTCCATTGCATATAATTTATTTGCCATCTGTTACTCCCTTTCTTCTTCCCACTTTTCTTCTACAACATCGGCAATCCGTTCCATTGCCCTTGTCATAGAAGGAAAATTACTACTGTTACTTGCTTTTCCAATCTGATCAATAAGAAATTCCGGCATATCTGCAAGTGCTCCGGCAATCATAGCCTTTACCCGGATATCCTCCAGCATAAGAAGCTCTTTTACACCAAATTCTTCACCAAATACATCCTGATATCTCCGTAAGTCATCCAAAAGATATTCCGGTTTTAAATCTCTATCCATTTCCTTTCTTTTATCATCACCATATAAACACCAGTCCATATTCTTTTCTCCTCCATCTTCATAAAATTAGGGACTGCTCACACAGTCCCCTCAAAATCATCGTTATTTCTCGTTATAATACTGAGGCAAGGTCTTTCGCCCTATTCTTTGGGATTGTATCTGTCCCTTTTGCTTTGATCTCCGCCTTGGCTTTCTCCAGTTTTCCATGGATTCCACCTTTTGCTTCTGTTCTCCCAGTTGCTTTTTCTGCTGCTTTTTCTTTCTCCAGACGTGCTTCCCTGCGTTCGGCATTTTCCATAACTGCTGTCTTTCCATCACAGAACTGAACCTTATCCGAAAGCTGTTCCTGCCTCTCTACCTGCGTCTCATTGACTTCCTGTACCATGGCATTTAATTCCGGTACTTCAAACATTCCGTTATCAGGAAGAATCAGCACCTCATGAATTGAAGAGGGAAGAACAAAATAATCACTTCCCAGGCATTCACCGATCTGCTTACGAATATCTTCCTGCAGTAACAGTGATGCACCATTCATTTTTTGTGCATTTGAAAGACAGAACATTGGATTTTCCATTGCTTCAACATTCAGTTTTTCATTCAAAAGATTTTCTGCTTCTTCACCAAAAATCATGGATTTTATCATTTCATTCATGTCCATCAAAACAACACCACGATTTCTGTCTGCCGCCACTGCATCTGCCTGGATTTGTTCTGCTGTCACACCCCATTCATTCATAAGATTGACAGTAACCGGAATACTACCAATTCCTCCCTCGTTTTCTTCCACATTCACTGCGTAATATGCTGCAAAATCTCCATGTTCGGTAACAACTTTATCAGCCAGGCGTTCTTCATTCCATTCCCGGTCACAGATTCTCACCTGTAATTTGTCCTTCATTTTTTCATAATCCAAAATATCCGGAAGACCCATATTGATAAATGCCGCTTTGTCCTGCACTTCAATACGCATATCTGCCACATCACCCACACAGGAATCCAGATTTTTTCCATTGACATATTCCATATAAAGAGAATCCAGATATACCATCGGCACAGCTCTTTGATCACCCTGTGGAATTGAAATGCCAGTCAACCTTAATCCATTATTTTTTGCAACTTCTTCAATACGGATTTCTCCATTCTGATATGAATCCGGCAAATAGTCTTTTACATTATCTTTGACATATTCATAAAATTCTTTTCTGTTCATCATACGCTTTTACCCCTTTCTGATCATGTGATGGTTCATTCTTTTCCTGCTGACCATCTGCTCGGCTTTTTTCTGATAAGCCATCATTCTTTTTAAAGTTCTCTCCTGGTTCTTTCTTGCTTCCTGTCTCTTTTCCATTGTTTTCATCATATTTTTCTGTCCCTTTCTGTGAATTTTTGTATTTTAAAGGGAGCCCTGATTCAGGGCCCCCTTTACTGAGGATTACTGTTTTCTGATTTTCTTTCTGCTGATATAAAGTCCTGCCATGCCTCCGGTAGAGATAAGCAGAAGCAGAATCGGCAGCCAGATATTTGTGTTATCTCCTGTCTTCGGTGCATCTGATACCTTCGTCTCTTCATGGGACTGCGGCACATCTGGTGTGCTTGGTGTTTCCGGAACTTCCGGTTTCTCATTTGTCAGATTGAAAGTAACTTCTACAACCGGCGTACTGTCGTCTGCGTAGGCAAATGTCACTTCATGCTTGGTCTGATCCAGTGTGTATCCATCCAGTGTTTTTGTCTCCACCAGATAATACTTGATTGCTGTATCATATTTGCCGTTCTTGAATGCGGCAATCTCATACAGCTTACTCTCGGCATGACCGGCAGCATCTGTTTTTAAGGTTTCCAGGACCTTTCCTTTGCTGTCACGGAATTCAAATTCTACTCCTTTCAGCGGTTCCCCAGATGATTTATCTGTCTTATTGAGAATGACTTTTCCCTTGGCAGTATCATCTTTCATAACCACTTTCTGGATTTCTCCAGTATCCTTCACCTCAAATGTCACATCCGATGTCAGAAGATATCCTTTTGGTGCCTGTTCCTCTCGTAAGGTGTATCTACCAATTGGCAGTTTTTCAATATAGTGTGCCTCCTCTGTGGAAGTCCAGCTCTCTACTACCTGATCGTCCTTATCAAGAATCGTTAGTTTTGCACCAGGAATCTCTGTATCTCCTGTGATATCTGTCTTGCTGATCTGAACCTTGGTCACATCATCTTTCATCTCATGCTTCTGAATCTCAGCTGTATTCTCAACCGTAAAGGTAATGCTCTCTGCAGTAACATATCCGTCTGCCGGTTTTGTTTCCGTCATGGTATACTCATTACCTACAACAAGTTCTTTGATCACATGAGATCCTTCTGTAGAAGTCCATTCATCCACAACATTTCCATCTGCATCCGTCACTTTCAGGTGTGCACCTGGAAGTTCTTTGCCTGTGGTCAGGTCTGTTTTTGTCAGTTCCACTGTGGTCGGCTGATTTTCAAACGTAAAATCATAGCTTACTTCTGCCTGATCTTCTCCGGCATATTCAAAGGTAAACTCCTGCACTTCTTCCGTTGTCACAAATCCGTCCGGTGCACTGTTCTCTTTTACATAATATTTTCCATCTACTGGAAGATCTGCCGCAAAAGTGATCTGTCCTTTCTCATCGGTTGCTTTCTGCTCGATGAGGGAATCTTTCTCAAGCAACACATCTCCGTTTACATTTTTGATATCTTCACTGGTATAAAGGCCGAAGACGCCGCCTGCAAGAACACGGTCTGTATCTTTTTCTTTCTTCAGAACAGTAACCTTTACTTTCTGACGGGTATTCTGCCATTTTTCATCATAAGTGATTACCGGTGTGTCCTGATCACGGTAGGAAAGATCAACATATCTCGGTTCTCCATCCAATACATAGCCATGGGCAGTTTTAACTTCTTTCACATAGTATTTGCCTGCCGGGAGATTATCCATCTGTGCAATACCATTGGAATCTGTAGTAATAGTTCCTACTTTTTCATCTGCTTTGTAATAATCTTTGCTGACACCATCTGCCGCTTTGATATCTTCCGCAGCAAATACATCGAAAGTCACATCTGTAAGGCTTCCGGTTACATATTCGAAGAGATGCTCCACAGTGCCTTTTACATTGTCCAGAAGTGTCACTTTATCCAAAAATTCTCCATTTTTGTTGATGATTAAAAGTCCTGTCGGCACTTCATCTTTCATCTCTACCTTCTGAATCTCTGCGGTATCTTCCAGTGTGAACTTCACATCCGTTGCTTTCAGATATCCATACGGTGCGATTTCTTCACGAAGGGTATATTCCTCCCCAACGGTCAGTCGTTTAATCACATGTGGCTGGTCTTTTACAGAAGTCCACTGATCTACGACATTCCCCTCTCTATCAAGAACGGTGAGTTTTGCTCCATCCAGTTCCACACCTGTTGTCACATCTGATTTTGTAATTTCAACCGTTGTCGGCTGATTCTTCTTCACTGTTTTCAGTTTTACTGTCTTCACGTCCTGTCCCTGATAAGAAGCATCCAGATTCAGAACTTCATCGGAAGAAACGAATCCTGCCGGTGCCTTTAACTCTTTTACATAATACTGTCCGAGTGGCAGATCCAGCGTACAGGAAGCAATTCCATCTTTATCAGAAGTCATTTCCTGTAACAGGGTATCAGCGTTGACAATGACTTTGCCTTCTGCTTTGATATCATCTTTGTTATAAATGCCAAAGACTGCACCTTCTACCGTTGCTCCGTTTTCTGCATCCTGTTTTTCTACCTGGATTGCAACTTTCTGTCTGTCATCACCAACAGTCACTTCCTGTTCGATCACAGGTGTATCCTGATCTGCATAGACAAATGCTACATCCGATCTGTCATGGTTCAGAACAAATCCTTCCGGTGCTGTTTTTTCTACCACATAGTAAGAACCAAGCGGCAGGTTATCTGCAACTGCTTTTCCGTCTTCCCCGGTCGTTACCGTTGTTACCAGAGCATCTTTTGCATAAATCAGCTGTCTGTTTCCATTTTCATCTTTCTGATAATCCGGTGTGTAGATATTTTCCGCTGCATAGACGTTAAACTCTGCACCTTTCAGATATTTTTCTTCATAAACAAAATCCTTTTTGAATCCACTCAGCATCTCACCTTTTTTATAGATCGTCAGCTTTCCTTTTACCGGATGATTCTCGTAATCAACTGTGATAATGGCATCGCCGCTTTCTGAATCCATCTGATAAGCAGTGTTTGCATCAACAGCAATCTCCATATAATTCTTGTTGATTGTGTACCCTTCCGGTGCGTTGACTTCCTCAATCCGGTAATGTCCGATTTTCAGGTTCTTTGGCATGATCAGATAACCCTGACTGTCTGTAAAATAGGACTTGTGTGTGGTTGTCACAGGATAAGTAGTTACCTGCTCCACGTATTTTTTGTTATCCAGGTCATATACCTTAAATTCTGTTCCTGCAATCAGGACGGATTTCTTTGTTTCATCGTCTTTTTTCACAATTTTCAATTTTGCCTTGAACTCTTTGTCCAGAAGCACACGCCAGATCTGTGGCTCATTCGGATGGTTCTCTGTGATATTCACTTCAAAATCATCGACTGGCTTGTAATTGTGTGGTGTTGTTGTTTCACGGACAATATAGCTTCCAAATGGTAATGGAATACTGCAGGCATAACCTTTTTCATCTGTAAAAATCTCAGTAGCTCCGTTTTCTCCACTCACTACTGGTTTAGCAGAATCAAAATCATAGCTTCCATCTGCTTTCTTTGTAAGGGAAGATTTCAGATAAACTGTAAATCCGGCTCCGGATAACAGATCTGCATCGGTCTTTCCATTGTTGGCTGCTTTGATAATCTGGAACGGCTGCTTGATCACCTGTTCACTGGAAATGCATTCTCTTTTTACTTCTGCAGTCATATCACCTTCATAACTACATTCAAGATCATGTTCTTCTGTATCTGCCAGGTATCCGGTCGGTGGTGTGATCTCCTTGACGTAATATTTGCCAAGATATAAGCCATCTACAGAAGCCTGTCCTTTTTCATCCGTTGTAAGAGAAGCCACCTGTTCCCCTGCTTTATAAATCACACCGGTTGCTCCATCCGGATGCACGATATCTTCACGGGCATATAATCCGTAGACTGCACCTTTCAGTGTTGCATCGCCCTGCGGAACGGCTTTTCCTGTTTCTTTATCAACTTTGAATAAATTGATTTTTGCTGTCACACGGTCATTGCTGAAGGTATGGGCGAAAGATACGGTTGCTTCTTTATCATTGGTGTAAGAGAACTTGAACGTATACACGTCTTCTGTATTTCTTACATAGCCTTCTGGTGCCTGGTCTTCTTTTACGGAATAGGAATGATTGATAGGCAGATCTGCTGTGAATTTTGCCTTTCCATCCTCACCGGTAGTGGCTTTCTCAATCAGGGTGCCTTTCTTTACAACAACTACACCATCTGCATTTTTGATATCGTCTGCCGCATACAGGGCGAAAATACCACCTTCCAGCGGTTTCTTTGTATCTTTATCCTGTTTTACTACAGTGACTTCTGCTTTCTGACGCTCATTGTTGAAGGTGACATCCGCAAATACAACTTCTTTATTCTGTCCGGCATAAGTCAGCGTCACTGTCTTTTCTTCGCCGCCATTATAGAAGTTGTCCGGTGCTTTTGCTTCTTTTACCACATAAGTTCCTAGATGGAGATTCTTCAGGGTAACAGAGCCGTTCTCACCTGTTGTCAGATTTTCTTTCACCAGATCACCTTTGCTGTACACTTTTGTACCATACGCAGTCACAATATCTGCTCCGGCATACACGTTGTAAACAGCATTTTTTTGTCTGCGGTTCTCATAATGGAATACGGTTCCACTCTCACTGACTTCTGCTCCGGTAAGCACCTGACCTTCTTTATAAACAGTAAGCTCTGCAAGCTGCTCCTTATTTTCCACGGTTACAGCTGAGGTCTTACTTGCTACCAGTTTTACATTTGTTGCCGTTGCATTTACTACATATCCCTGTGGTGCTGTGATTTCTTTCAGATAAACGGTATCCTGTGTCTTGATAATCGTAACAGAGGATTTTCCATTCTTATCTGTTGCAGGCATCTGAGTGATCAGCTTTGTACAAGCCTCATCGCTGTAAACGCCAAATACTGCACCTGCAAGATTGACATTCGCTGTATCGTCTTTCTTTACGATTTCGATCGTAGCCTGTTCAATCCATGACACCTTTAAGCTTACATATTTTTCATCAGCAACACCTTCTCCAAATACAAATGCCAGATCCTGAACACTTGCATTCGTAGTCAATTTATATGCTGAATAATCTTTTGTAATACTTCCCTTCATTTTTGCAGAAAAAGTATCACTTACATCTCTTGTCTGTGTCAGAGGAGCTGAGAGATAAAACGTGGTTCCTCCTCCAATTGTTACGCTTGCACCTGCCGCACTTACGGTTCCAGTAGATACATTATGGAGCTTTACTCCTTTTGGTAAGTCCATTGTGATTTTCTGCTGGGAAGATGCGTTGAACTTAATGTTCTCCGTTCTCTGAACATTTCTATCTACATAAGCTTTTACATCCGGCTTTGAAAATGACATCGCTACATCTGGTATTTCCGGCTTATTCACACAATAATTATAGAGTTCTTTTGCCAAAGCCTCTCCTGTAGCATTGGTTCCGTAAAATGCATCACTGCTTCCGTTGGCATATGATGCAGCCATGTGAATGATGATGAATCTTTTTCCTTCTGAAAAATCCGTGTGTTTATTCGCAAAAAAGCTTTCGCTCCCTGCGGCATCTGTGCCGTAATAACACACTTTTGCTAACGCCTGATTGTCTCCAATCTTTGTAATTGTATAATTTCCAGATCCAGGTCCTGGCTTAGCTGGCTGTACACAATACGCAATTGCTCTGACGTTTCCGTAGCTGATATAGTACGGCTCTGTCAGATAGGTTCCAAGATTATAATCTGCATATCTATACAGTGGTCCTTTTTCAATTGTTACCTGCTGTGTACTTCTTGCTGAATAAGCTGAAACTGCTTCAAATGTTGCAATCTCTCCCTCTTCCATAGCATCAAGATCCACACCTTCGTCTCCTGCCTGTTCCAAAACATCATGAAGCTCTAACCCTGATTCTTCATCATAGGTATCCTGATTCTGTGCCTGCTCTACTAAATCATCAAATTCATCAGCGTCAATATCGGTAATCTCCGAGTCTGCTTCTGAATCCTCCGCTTCCTCTGTCTGCTGTTCACTGCCAGCGGTTTCTGATTCGGTCACTGCTTCACTCCCTGCAGTTTCAGTCTGAGCTTCTGTTGCTTTCTCACGCACAATCAGTTTTCGGCTGATCTGGTACTTCGGATGCTCTTGATTTACCGGTTCCACATAATAGACCGCTTTGTAAGTGTCCGCATGATCTGTCGTAAAATCCTCATCCTTGTCATTCTTTGCTTCCTCAAATGTGACTTTGACCTTGTTATCATCCTTGATTTCCAGTCCCGTGTAATCTGATTTCACATCAAATACACTGCCTGTTTCAATTTCATAATCTTTGGCAGTCACCACCTCATCTTCATCCAGAAGGTCTTTCACTTCCTCATAAAGTGGAGGTTTTTCCTCTGGCTGGATCTCCGCTGCATATGCCGTCATCGGAGACAGCACTGTACTAAGCATTGTCATGCCTGCCAGCAAGCCAGATACTACTTTTCTAAAATTACCTTTTTTCTTCATGCTAAGGTCCTCTCTTTCATATATTTGTATTAAAACAGACAGTCCTTAGACTGCCTGCAATACACTACTTATCGTTGTGGAAAAATAAGATTGAACTGTACATTTCCCTCTCCGGGATCGACCATCTCCACAGTTGCTTCATACTGTCTCCCTGTTTTTCTTGATACCAGATCCTTATAATGGATTTTTCCTTTAGACAGGAACTTCTTTGCTGCCACCTTATCCATCTTTTTTCCCTGGCTTGCAAGAAATTTATCATTTTTCCATAAGGTAAAAGCACATTTCCGGTCAGAACAGTAAAAATTTACTTTTCCTTCCCTGACATCTGCTCCACAGCGGGGACATTTGCCAATGACTTCTCCTTTTGCCTTTCCCTGAAACTGATTTTTCTTCTCTTCTGAAATCCCCTGATACCTGGCAACCAGTTCCTGCATCAGCTCTGTAATCCCATTTAGGAATTCATCTGCTGTCTCTGTATTCTGGGCAATATGATTCAATGCCATTTCCCACTCTGCGGTCATCTTCGGAGATTTAATCTCATCCGGTAGAACCGTAATCAGCACATTTCCATCATCTGTCGGCACCAGATTTTTCTTTTCCCTTTTCACAAAGCCAGACTGAATCAGTTTTTCAATGATTGCTGCCCTTGTTGCAGGAGTACCAAGTCCTTTCTTTTCTGTATCTTCGGTCAGCTCTTCATTCCCTGCACGTTCCATCGCAGAAAGCAGGGTATCTTCTGTGTACTGTTTCGGTGGCTGTGTAAAATGCTCCGATACAAAAGAATCACAGGGACCATAATGCTTGCCTGCCCAGATATCCAACTCCGGCTCTTCTTTTTCTGCAATGATTCCAAAGAACTGTTTCAGTTTTTTCTCAATTGTCTTGAACCCTTCCTGTTTTGTTTTCTTTGCATTGAGATAAAACGTATGATAATTGCAGGTAATCTGACATTTATGACTCTCATAAATATAAGGATCTGCAGTTGCTGTCAGAACCCTGGCACTGATCAAATACAAAATCTTGCGGCTTCGTTCTTTCAGTTCACCAATATCTGCTTTGGCTACTTCCATGGTTGGGATAATCGCATGGTGATCGGATACTTTCTTTGAATTTAATACCTTACTCACGTCCGGTTGATATTCCAGACCTTCAGCATAAGGCATTTTCCCAAATAACATCTGAATCAGAGTTTCTGTACTTTCTCCCATCTCATCTGTCAGATACTGGCTGTCTGTTCTCGGATAAGTGACAAGCTTCTGCTCATACATCTCCTGCACAGCATCCAATGTCTGCTGTGCGGTATAGCCAAACATTCTGTTAGCTTCCCTCTGCAGGGTGGTCAGATCATAAAGCTTCGGAGGGCGGACCGTTTTCTCTTTCACATCATCCTTCTCCACTTCGCACATGCGCTCCTGACACTCTGCAGCCACTTTATCTGCATCTTCTTTTTTCTGAAAATTCTCTGTGACCGCATCCATATCGTCAAATTTGATATGAGCCATATAATATTTCTCTTTGGTAAATTCCTTGATCTTCTGATTTCGATCCACGATCATGGCAAGTGTTGGTGTCTGTACTCTTCCAACTTTCAGATTCTGGTTATACAGAACAGAAAAAAGACGGCTCGCATTGATTCCCACCAGCCAGTCAGCCTTTGCCCTGCAAAGAGCTGACTGATAGAGACTGTCATAACACGAACCGTCTTTTAATGACGCAAATCCATCTTTAATTGCCTGTTCTTCCATGGAAGAGATCCAGAGTCGCTTCATCGGCTTTTTACATCCTGCCTGCTCATACACCAGACGGAAGATCAGCTCACCTTCACGTCCTGCATCAGTGGCACAGATCACTTCATCTACTTTGGAATCTCTCATAAGTTTCTTTAAGATTCCAAACTGCTTTTTCGTACCTTCCAATACCTTATGTTTCCAACATTCTGGCACAATCGGCAGATCATCATATCTCCATTTTTTATATTTTTCATCGTATTCCGATGCATCACATAATCCAACCAGATGTCCTACGCACCAGGAAACGATATAACCGTTTCCCTCCACGTAGCCATCTTTTCTTGTTCTGGCTCCAAGCACGGAAGCCAGTGCCATCGCAACCGATGGCTTTTCTGCAATCACTAATTTCATTTACTCCTGCTCCTCTTCTTCATCTTCTAGTACCTCATCATTGAAATCTTCATCTTTCAAAACTTCTGTCCCTGCATTTTCCTGTTCTTCCTGCTCATCTGCATCGTCTACCTCCCGTTTTTCTGACTCTGAATCTTCGGATTCATTTTCATCCTCTTCCATCTCATCTTCATCATCATATTCATGTTTCGGTTTGTAGACTTTCAAGTAATAACCACCTGCCGCAGCTCCAACAGCAACCAATCCGATCAGTAGATAAGTCCCTGCCAAACTTTTGTCTTCTGGCATCTGAATTTCATCCTCTACCTTATCTTTCTCATCTGTCTCTGTCGTTTCCGGCTTTTCTTCTTCAGCCTGTTTCTCTGGTTCTGCATAAACAATATCTACTTCCGGAAGTGTCACAGAATCAGAAAGTGTGAAGTTCATCAGGTCTTTCTCACTGACTTCGGTAAGGAAATACACATTATCCTGAGATTTTGAATTGTCGATGATCAGATAAAAAATCTTACCACTCTTAGTTGAAATGGTATAAAACTCTTTTGTGCCTTCCGTAGCTGTTTTGGTAACAGAATCTGCTGTCTCGCCTTCTTTATTAAGCTGTTCCTCAATACCTGTCACTGTCCGATCATCCACAGTTCCTTTTGCATCTGTTGGCTCAGAAGCCTGTGCATCCTGCGGAAGTGGTGAAGTCGTTGTTTTCTCAGTCCCAGTTGCATCTGCACTGGTCGTGGTTGCCATCGCACCATTGCTGTCACCTGAAGTTTTCTGTTTCTCTGCCTGCTTCTTTGCCCATTCATAATAAGGATTCTGCAACACATACTTTTCAGAAGTATTTCCGGCACCATCCGTTACCGTGATTTCAATCTGTTTTGTTGTAAAATCTTTCTGTGTCAGTTGCACTCTCAGCATTCCATCCTTCAGATCTGTATAAGTGGTGCCATTAACTGTCACAGAAGTAATGCCGGAAACGGTATCATTTCCCTGAATCGTCAGTACACCATCTGTCAGAGATGCAGAAAGCGTAGGCTTTTCTGTGTCATAACACTTAATAGAGCGATTCTGCTCATAGACCTTCCCCTCACCATCTGTCACACGCACATAGACCGTCTGATTACCAGTAATGGAAATACTTCCATTCCCTGTCACATCCTGCCAGCTTCCGTCTTTCCCAGCTTTCGCTTCAATTTTTGTGATAGAAAATCCTTCTGGCATATGACTGGCATCCACAGTAATTGCGACTGCCGTTTCCCCCTGTCTCCAGCCATCTGGCTTTTCAATCGTAATTGCGGGTGCTGTATTCTCTGCCGCTAACACACTCTGTGTCTGCAACATAGGCGATGTCAAGCAAAGAATCGTTGTTGCCGCAAGCAATCCTTTTTTCACGCTATTTTTAGATTTCTTCTGTTTCATCTTCTCTAAATTCATCATCAGACCTTGTTTCCTCCTTCTGTATTTCTACCCTGCCGGGCAGTTCATTTTTCATTCTCTTTTTGAAAGCTTCCAGCTCTGGAATGCTCATATCCATTGCACGGATAATTTTTACAATTTCCAGATTTTCCGCTTCTGTTTTTGCTATCTCCGCAGCCTTGAAACGCTTTAAATCTGCTTCATATCTGGCTTTGGATGCTTCCATTTTTTCCTTGGCTTTCTCATAATCTGCCGTTGCTTTTTCAAGACTTTTCATCGCTTCTCCTTTCCGGACGGCTGTTACACCGCCCTTTTCCTTACCATCGTCCGAATCCATAGAAATGACTCTGCCAGTATGGAGAGTTGATGGACGTATACTGCACCGGATGCCCACAATGGATCATCTGACCATTGCCCACATAGATTCCGATATGCGTTACCGGAACTCCTGCATCGTAAGTACCTGTAAAGAAGATCAGATCTCCTGGCTGTGCTTCTGACTGAGATACCGGCGTACAAATGTCATACAATCCCTGTGCCGTTAATCTTCCTGTATTCCTTACACCTGAATGTGTCAGGCAGTAACTTACGAATCCAGAACAGTCAAATCCACTTGGCGAATATCCACCCCACACATACGGTGTCCCAAGATATCTCGCTGCTTCATTTAACAAACGCTGTGCTGCTTCACTGGTATATTCATTGCCGCCAAATCCTGCCCCTTCTCCTGTTTCCAGATAAAAGATCGGGTTTAACCGCTCTCCATTTTTCAGAAGTTCAATGTGAAGATGGCTTCCTGTAGAATTTCCAGTATTTCCTACAAGCCCTATCTCATCACCTTTCGTGACGGATGCTCCTGCAGATACACTCCGGCTGCTTAAATGTGCATACCGCAGTTCATAGCCTTTACTGTCCTTGATCACAACATAATTGCCATAGCTGTCGTTATAAGCAGAAGTTGTAACCGTTCCGGTCAGCCCTGCCATTACTTTTGTCCCTTCCGGTGCTCCGATATCCATACCATTATGAAGCTGATTTGCTCCTGATATTGGATGAATCCTGTATCCATAATAGCTGGTCACACTGGAATACCAGTTAAAATCAACCGGTGTTGCAAACATCTGCAAGTTGCCTTTTGTATCGTTGTAGGCACTGAACAGTTCTTTCTGGAAAAATCCCAACCTGTCCTGACAGATTGACATCAGGTTTCCACTATTTAAGGTGACATTCAGCACATCTACATCTCTTGTCCTGGTCACTTCCACTTCATTGCTTCCATTATCATCTGCCAGATAACATTCCCATGTTTGATGTCCATGTGCAGATGCTGCCGCATGACTGTCATAATAGACATCAAACTGTACACCGTATCTTGCGAAAGCTCCGGTATCTTCTACGGTATATTCGACACCATTCATAACTACCTTTGTTCCCATTGGTACAAACGGATTGGAAGCATCTACCGCTAAGGTATGATTGGCAGTTGGATATGCTCCACTGGCAGTCGGTCCTCCGCTCCAAATACCACAACAGATTGGGCAGTTGCAATAGCCACTGGTAACAACCTGTCCCAAAGATTCTCCAACCCTTACTGTCGCAGTCTCTGTCACAGTCTCATTCACTGCTTCAGTAGTCAGATGGTATTGCTCTGCAAACAACGCATCCAGTTCTGGCTTCACCTGCTCAAACGTAAACTCCTCATATTTTGCAGACAGGTAACTGATCAGGATAAACGGATCATGCTCTATCGGACCAATATCATAGCGGTACTCATCATGCCCCGGTTCTTCCGATTCCATGTTGTTGATCCGCTCCTGCAGATTAGCTTCCAGCTGTGTGTAATACAGTTCCGCTTCCCGGATTGCCTGATCCGATGACAGATAACTGGTTCCGGTATAAGTGATCACATTTTGTAAAAACACTGCAGAGCAAGACGTGACATTCGTTATGATCAGAAACATCAATCCGATCAGAACTGCTACACTGATATACACCTTCCGGTTTTCTTTAAAGAAGTTGGTGACTTTGCCGCCAATCTTCTTGATATAATCAATCGTACCTTTTGTAGCTGTTCCTACTGTCTGTTCACTTCTCTTCGCTTTGGCATAATCCCGTTTGATCTGTTGCTTCTGAATCTGTTTTTTCAGTTTCTTCTGCTCCTGACGGGCTGCAGCCTGTGTCTGTTTCTCTGCCTGTCTTTCAAGTCTGCTTCTTTTTCTGGATGCCCTCTGTTTCCTGCGTCTGGCACTTCTCTGTTCCAGCCGGTAAACACCTTCGCCGCTTTCTTCTAACTTATGGGCACCTTCTACCGCCGCATTATCATCTTCATTTTTGCTGATCTCACGGTGCAATGCTGCGGAAGTTGCACTTCCTGCTTTCTTGACAACAGAAGTTTTTTCAGTTTTCACAGATTCCCCTTCTCCAAACTTCAAGCGGGATTTCTTCTTTCCAGGAGCTTCCCCTTCATTTGCCTGATAGACCTGTGCTTTCTTGGAATGCTGCTTTGCTTCCTTTTTCTTTCTTGCTTCTTCATAAGAAAACTTTTTGGCTTTTTCTTTCTGTTTCTGATGGCGGAAATTGACTCCATCCGTATCCATCTGGTTCAATTTCTCCATATCTTTGTCATTTTTCACAGAAGCACCAGTTTCCTCATAAGCAAACTTCAAACGTTGTTTTTGTTTTGGCTTTTTGCTGCCACCTGTCTGATTTCTCCGGCTGTCTCCTCTGTTTTCTGATAGATCAGCACGTTTTTCTTTCAGTCTCCCTGACTGTCCGGCTTCGGATTTTTCTGCAAGTCTGGATTCTTTTCCGACTTCAGCACGGATTCTTTTTCTATTTTGCTGTTTACTACACTGTCCAAAATCCTCACTTTGCTTCTCTGTCCGTATCAGTTCCGGTGCATCTCTGGATTTTTGCACAGAGGGTCGAATATTTTTCCCACTCCGTTCAGACTGGCGGGGAGACTTATCCACAAGGTTTTCTTCTTTTTCCCCCTGTTTTCTTCCCATCTGCACATCACCGACACGGTTACTGACACGAACAGAAGATTTATCTGTCAGGTTTTCTTCCACCAGACCATCCTTGGTCATCTTCTGGACTTTCTTGTCTCTGACTTTCATTCTCTGTTCTGCCACTGATTACTCCTCCTTCTTCGGATACCCTTTCCCTGCCTGTAATAAACAGAGAAAAGCGATGCCAAATACAGCACCGCCACTAAAAGTTAATACATATGAAATTGCTCGTACCATTGCTTTCTCCTTTGATTTAACCTGCTTCAGAAGTCTCCTCTAAGCGGGTTGTCATGATTTTATAGAGGGAATTCTTCGGGAATCTGTCTACAAATGGGATAATGACATTTCCATAGAACAGAAGTCCTTCACCCTCATTGCTGTTGGTTACATAGGACAGCTGAGTTGGTGAGATATTCAGCTGTTTTGCCAGAATCTGCCTGTCTCCGGAAGCCTGGTTCAGCATATAAATAAAATCTGAATTTTCAAATATATTCTCGATTTCCCTGGAAGACAGCAAATCCTTAATATTCTGGGTGATGCCCGTTGGAATACCACCCCATTTACGGAATCGCTTCCAAATCTCCACGCTGTAGGCTGCAGTTTGTTCTTCTTTTAAGAGAAGATGGAACTCGTCCACATAGTATCTGGTGGATTTATGGGCAGAACGGTTCATCGTTACCCTGTTCCAAACCTGATCCTGGATGACGAGCATCCCAATCTTTTTCAACTGCTTACCAAGTTCCTTGATATCAAAGCAGACAATGCGGTTATTGATATCCACGTTTGTCTGATGGTTAAACACATTCAAAGAACCTGTAACATAGATTTCCAACGAAGTGGCCAGTCGCTGTGCTTCTGGCTCTTCCTGTTTTCTCAGAAGGTTATATAAATCCTCTAGGATTGGCATCTTCTCCGGTACGGGATTGGCAAGATATTCCTGATAAACCAACCGCACACAACGGTCAATGATAGTTTTTTCTACCGGCTCCAGTCCATTCTTTCCTCCAACAATCAGCTCACACAACGACAGAATAAAATCTGCTTTCAATGACAGTGGATTATCTTCCTCGGAATAGTTCAGGTTCAGATCCATTGGATTGATATACTGGTCAGATACCGGAGAAACCCGTACCACCTGCCCGTGCAGTGCCTGCACAAGTGCCGAATATTCGGCTTCTGGATCGCAGACGATGATATCATCTTCTGTGATCAGGAAGCAGTTTGTAATTTCTCTCTTTGCTGAGAAGGACTTACCGGAACCTGGTGTACCAAGAATCAGTCCATTCGGGTTCTTCAAACGTTTTCGATCAACCATAATCATGTTGTTGGATAATGCATTCAGTCCATAATAAAGAGCCTCCCCTTCCTGAAACAGTTCCTGTGTCGTAAACGGCACGAAGATCGCTGTTGAAGATGTGGTAAGCCCTCTCTGAATTTCAATCCGATTGACTCCCAGCGGAATACAGGACATGAGTGCTGCTTCCTGCTGATAATCCAGCTGTTTTAAGGAACAGTTATATTTCTGTGCGATTCCCTGCACCTGGAAAATATTGTTATCCAGCTTCTGACGCTTCTTTGCGGTATTCATTACCAGAACCGTCACAAGGAACATTCTCTCATTTCTGGACTGCAGATCTTCCAGCAGGTTTTTCGCCTCTTCTCCATAGGTTATAAGGTCCGATGGAAGCACGTCCATATCATAACCGGAACGTACCGCCCGTTTCTGCTCTTCAATCTTCATCTTATCCAGATCTGAAATCTTACTCTTGATCATCTTGATTGCAGAACTCTGGTCAATGGACTGGATATGAATGTTGACATTGATGCTGTCATCCACATCCAGGAAATCTGCAAGCATCCGGTCTGTAAGCTCCGGTGCAAGAATCTGCAGGTAACTCACACTTCCCAGCGTTCTTCCCATCAAAAATGTCTGATTCTTGGAAAAGTTAAAGGAAGTCGGTGCAATAAAATCTTTGGTCTTTAATCCGGTTTCCGGAAGCATCTTATACTGGAACTTAAATGGTTCAATCCGATCCTGGTTGAACACATGATACATAATCTCCAGCCTTTCCAGACCATTCAGGGAATGTGCCTGTGCTCCCAGGACCTTAAAGTTATTTAAGATATCTGTTTCGACTCTTTCAAGCCTTGGCCTTGCCACCTTCAGGCTTTCTGCTTCGATTCCAAAAGTGATATACTTTGTCTTCACCAGACCATTATTTCCCTTGGAAAGCTGATTCTTCAACATGGTACGGTATTCTTCACGAATGGCATTGAAGTCATCGTTCTGATCCGGAATGTCAATGCTTTTCTCAAATTCTGCCACATCCACCTGCTGATTGATAAAAGACAGCTGCACACTGATGGAAGAATCAAAGTAATTTAAGAAATCACAATAATTCTCAAATATCGTAGTCTTATCCTCATTTAAAGCAAGCTGATAGTTGATGTCATAAAACTGAATCGTCTTGGAGAAAAAGGTCTTTGTCACCTGGCAAATACCATCCTGCAGCATCCGAATATACGGAATACTCTGCTGTGCTGTTGTAGGAATGTTTTTCTGTTTCCTGCGGTCCCGTTCCTGCTTCTTCCTACGCTTTTCCTGTTCTCTTTCTTTTCTGCTTTTTTTGTTTCTTCTTTCCTGACGGTTTCTTTTTTCCGCCAGGGACAGACGCTCCTGCTGAGCCTCCTGCTTTGTCTTTTTTGCCATCCGGCACACCCTCCTTTTTTACAAGGGTGGAAATCTCCTGATAAAAATTTTCTGTCTTATATGGTCTTACTGCCGGACAGATAAACTTCTGTCGAATGATATTTGCCACCACTTTTTCAAAGGGAAGACCGTCTTTTTCATACATTGCCATGAAGAAAAACGGAAGCATGATCGTTACCATCAGGATGGCTGCGATACTGGAACCGATTGGTTTTCTCATGAACAGATAAAACGGAATTCCCGCAACTGCGGCAAGTGAAAAGAAAATCAGCTGCCGCTTTGTCAGATTTAACGCTACTTTTGTTTTGACCTTTGTAAGGTCTTTGGGTACTGGTACATACGCCATGTATGTGCTCCTTTCCTGCCCGTTAGTGGGCATTGAATATTGATTTGCTAAGGCTTCCGGTCTTGAATAATGAAAATGCAAGAATCACGGTATAAGCCGCTACTGAAAACATTGCTGCATGAAGGTCACTGGATATGGTCATTGCATTTACTAAAACTGCATAAATTCCCACACAGACCATCATGAAGAATCCCTGAAATGCCAGTGCGAACAAGCCTTTTAAATAGTTGTTTCCGATATTGCCCCATTCCTTATTGGTCATGGTGGCAAACGGAATTGGTGCTATGGAAGTATAAAGGTAAATCTCTATCATTCTTCCGTATAAAATAACGGTTATAATGATCGACAGAATCCGCATGGTAATACTGATCAGCAGCGTTTCCATGGATAACAAGAACAAATCCCCCAGTTCCATATCTTCCAGTGCATCCACAATCCTTGTGATTGCTTCCGATGCGTCCACTGCTGTGTTTCCGGAAATTACTCCGGCGGCATTGTTGACCACATGCTGGCCAACGTCAAAGACCGCCATCGTGATATTGAACGTATTCGTCACCAGATAAATGGCTACATACGCCTTAAAGATCCAGAGGAAAATGTTGTAAGTCTCAAATTCATGGAAATTGTTTTTCTGCGTTACCATCGTAATCAGTTCATAGCACAGGACAAATGTGATGATCAGTCCCGCAATGGGGACAATCACCGTTTGGGAAATGTTCTGGATCAGATTGAAGATTCCGGCATTCCATCCCTGCGGTGTCTGTCCCACCTGCCCGGCTATGGTTCCCACCTGCTCATTGACAGACGTGAACATGTTATCCAAACAGGACTTGATAAGCCCGATCAGGATATCCTTTATCGCTTCCGTAATTCTCTCAATGATGGTGTTCATCTACCACTCCTCTTAAGAGAACAATGTTGCCAGCTGTGGAATCAGGGTAGTTCCCAGCAGCATGATTCCGGCACCAGCCATCAGCTGTTTGATGCCCTGGCTCTTAGCACCGGGATTGTCGTTTCCATATCCTTCCAGAAGGTTTACGACACCCCACACGCCAAGACCTGCGCCGATTGCGACTACAAGAGTTTTTAAAGTTGTAATTGCACTGCTAAAAAATGCCATATACATTCACCAAAACTGACTTCTTTCAGGTGTTTACGGGAACGAAAATACACCGACTAAAAAGCCGGTGCACCTAATGTCAGTTATTCCTTTCCTCATTATTTTCTGTTCATTCCCAAGGTTACTCCGACAGTTCTACATGAATTACTTCCACCTCTTCTTCAGATTTCGGTGTGTACTGCGGATTTAACTCTTTCTCTACTTTGTACCGGTTCTTCTCGTTTTCATCTGCAAGAAGCCGATAGTTTTTGTGTTTCGTGATATCATATTTGTCCGAGAAAAATGGTCTGGCCCCACGGATCTGCAGGATACATTTTCCACCATCCATGACTGCAATCTCATCTTCTGTCATCAGCTGTTTGCCTGTTTTCTGGTAATTCAATCCAAAGGACTTCTGATTGCTCCTCGTTTCCGAAGTGTTATACAGGTCAATGGTTTCCTTACCCAGAAGCTCGCTCATTTCCTTTAAGGTAGTTTTCTCTTTTCCTCCAAGAAATAGTGTGGTATCACAGTTACCCAGAATAGTATCTGCACTATCCTTATACATTGCCTTTAGCTGACTCTGTGACTGCAAAATAATAGAAGCAGAGATTTCCCTGCTTCGGATGGTTGCAATCAGCTTGTCAAACTGAGGAATTTGTCCAATATTGGCAAACTCATCAGCAATGACACGCACATGAACTGGCAGTCTTCCACCATATTCATCATCTGCTTTGTGACAAAGCAGATTGAAAAGCTGTGACTGTAACATGGCAATCACAAAGTTAAATGTTGTATCTGTATCGGACATAATCAAAAACAAGGCTGTCTTCCTGTCCCCGATCTTATCCAGTTCCATTTCATCATAAGACATGATCTCACGAAGTTCTGCTATATCAAATGGTGCCAGCCTCGCACCACAGGAAATAAGAATACTTTTGGCTGTTTTGCCAGCCGCCATTTTGTATTTTTTATACTGTCTGACCGCAAAGTGCTGCGGATCTCTTTCTTCCAGTTCCTGGAACATCATATCCACTGGATTCTGGTAAGTTTCATCCTCTTCACGGGTTTCGCTTTCATTCAAAAGATCCAGAAGGGTATTCAGATTCTTTTCCTCTTCATCTCCTTCATACCAGATAAAAGCAATCAATGCCGTGTACAACAGCTTCTCTGCTTTCACCCAAAAATCTTCGGAAGCTTTTTCCCCTTCGCCTTTGGTATTAACAATAATTGTTGTAACCAGCTTCAGGATATCTTTTTCAGACCGTATGTCGGGTAAGAGACTGGCATTGCTGCCAGCCCCTCCCCTAAGAACCGTACGTGACAGTTTCCCGTCATACGGCTCAAGCCTATCGTAAGGCCTCGTGTAAAACGAAACCCGGCTCAGATCAAGTAGTTTGGCTCATGCAGATTTCGATGACACCAGGGATGTACCATAATAGCAGGCCATTTCCTGTTGTTTTCGGTGGTAAAATGCGTCTTGAATCCTGTTTCGGATGTAATTCTTTCTCCGCATACAGGGCAGCATCGTTTTTGGCTATTCCAGATTTTAACGAGTTTTTTTCGTCCTTTGGTACTGTTCAACATTTTTTCCCCGTCACGTTCCTCATAATATCCCGTCCATCTCTCATCGAATGGGTTGGCTTCGGCGGCGATTTTCCTGAATCGGATGATTTTAGTGTTTGCCGCGTATTCCAGTTTGAGGTATTTTTCATCGAAGTCTTTACCGCGGAAAGCAGGCTCCGTTGCAAACGTCCACGTCCGGTTATCAATGTGATGCCAGTATTTATTAGCAATCCATCTCTTACCTTTTCGTTTGTGTCTGCGGCAAGCCCACCTCCATAGGCACTCGAAAATCCTGTGGTCAACCAATCCAAAAATATCCGCCGAAACTACATAGCGGTGGTAGTTGACCCAACCACGAATGACAGGATTTAACTTGCGAATGAGCAAGTCCTGTGTGGCTGTTTTGTTCTCCCTGACGATAGTCCGCACTTTTTTGAGGAAGGATTTTATTGCATTCTTTGATGGCTTGATGAGCAATTTTCCGTTGTATTTCCGAATATTTTGCCCAAGGAAGTCAAAGCCGTCGCTGATGTGCGTGATCACCGTTTTTTCCTCTGAGAGTTGCAGACCGCGCTCCGCCAGAAAGTCCTTGATGAGCGGCATAACCTCATTGCGTAGAGTCTCCGGGCTTTTCCCGGTAACGATAAAGTCGTCGGCATATCGCACGAAGTTAATCTGGTCGTAAACAGTTTTACCTGCCACCGTCCGTCTCATTGGGAATCTCTCTTTTAGAATCCGCTCCAGACCGTCTAAGGTCATGTTCATCAAGACTGGCGAGATTGTGCCGCCCTGTGGGGTTCCTTCCTCTGTTGGAAAGAGCTTTTTGGTCTCCACAAAGCCGCATTTCAGCCATTTTCCGAGCATCTCTTTATCCATTGGAATGTTTTCCAACAGCCAGTTATGGCTGATGTGGTCAAAGCAACCCTTAATGTCTCCCTCCAAAATCCATTGAGGGGAACCGGATCTGCACAAATCGTTGAAGCATTGCCCGATAGCATCGTGTGTGCTTCTTCCGATTCTAAAGCCGTAGGAGTTCGGGTCTGCCAGAGTTTCTGCCAATGGTTCCAGTGCAAACTTATATAATGTCTGCATGGCACGGTCTGTCATCGTTGGGATACTCAGGGGACGCATTTTCCCGTTTTTCTTCGGGATATACACCCGTCTGAGAGGTTGAGGCTTATAGCCCCGGCGCTTGAGTTTATCAATCGCCTCGAATTTGCCTTTTGGCGTTTTCCATAATTCATGGTCTACACCAGCGGTATTTTTGCCTTTATTACTTGTCACACGCTTCACTGCCAATGCTTTGGCGTAGAAAGAATGTGTCAACAGCCATTGCAGGGATTTCACCTTGTTGTAATGACCGTCTTTTTGAGCCTTTACGATACGCATTTGCAGCTTTTTAACATAGGCCTCCGCTTTCTTCCAATCAATGGTTTCCCAGCTTTGTGCCCTGTAAGCAGGCGCACACAGTTTCCTGTTCATTTGCGATTCCTCCTTTCAAAAGTTCTATAAATTCTCTCGTAAAGATAGACCTGCTGGAAGTCAGCCCGCTTTCGCGTGGGATACTGTTTCAATCCCTATCCGTCCTCATTACAAGGTCGGCGTTCGCTTTTTCCAGCGTTCCTTACCCGCGTTTCTGTCGGCTTTCCTTGCGGTCAGCTTTCCGAATATCGGAGAGAGCGCGGGCTTACCACGTTTCACGTAATCAACCGTGTAGGTTAGGTGCCGCCTATCCGCCGGCAGTCCTGTTTGTCCATGTGTTCCCAGCATACAGGGGAACATCCGACTGCACACCTTTTGGTTCAGGCTTATCAGCAACTTTAGCCTGGTTCCCATTAACGACGTTTAACAGCGATTTACTTACATTCACCATGCTACACAAGCCAAGCTCCCCAGCCAGACGTTGCTTCCAGCTTTTCGCCTCTGCCTCGCGACTTCGGCTTGACCCTTTCGGGAGGGCTACCTTTTCTCGCCATGCTTCCTCACGACCGTTGCCAGCCGCTTCGGTGACGATAGACTACTGCTAATGGAATAACAGGTTCGGTCAGAGCCGAACAGTTTAATTACGCGACCTCGTGTCGCGCATAAGCAAATGGATTGTAATGAAGCGATTTGGAAAAGTTGATAGTATTCAGAACCTTAATCACATATGGTTCGTGTACCACTTTTCCTGATTTATCTTTCATAATATTTCCATTCTTATCTTTCTTAGGTGGTCCCTTTGCTAACATCTTCCCGCACTCCTCGATCAGAGTGCCTTTCGGATCTGTAATGACCATGGAACAGTTCATCTGCATGACTGACGGCTTAACGAAAAATCGAGTTTTTCCGGAACCACTGCCGCCAATGACCACTATATTTTTATTTCTTGCATACTTTGGCTGTTTAGGTCTACTTTCCATAGTCAATGCTTCTGTTGCTGTTAATGGAATATTCATCCAGGGATCTTCCGACATATAAGGTTTAATATCCTCAGCGTTTCCCCATCTGGCTGAACCATACTCGATTCCTTTCCGGAGTTTCTTTGCATCTGACTGTTTCTGCCATACCAGTAATTTCAGAATGACAGCTGCTACAATTCCTGTCAGCATATCACGCCAGTTAAAACTTGGCTGCAATCCAGTAAGAATCCTGTCTGCATGTTCCATCGCATATAATAGCTTGTTCCCAATATCTTCTCCCAGACTGTTTCTGTAAAGAAATGATGCCCGATTTGTATAAAAAGCAGTTAAGATATATGGGATATTGGTAAGAACCAGTTTCTTTTTATCCAGGGCGGACAGCCTGACCCTGATCTTATTCTTCCATTTTTGCATCAGATTTTTACCGATTTGCTTTTTCATCGGCTCTGCTCCTGATGCCGGTTCTTTACTTTGTCCTTCGATTTCTTTGGCATCATTGCTCTGTAAGTTGCAAGACGCTTGTGAATAGAAGGCTTATTCGCTTTTTGAATCTGTTTCTGGGAAAACTCACGGAAAGCAGCATTGAGGGCATCCTGATCACGTCCTTTAAAAAACACCAGATACATCGGTGGATCTTTACTCTTATCTTTTTTCAAAGCATAATTGATCCCGTATTTTCTGGCATAACGTTCAAAGGACTTGATATTCTTATTTGTGATCTCGATATTGACCATCCCGGCATTTTGTTTTGCCAGCTCTTTTACCGTGACCTTTCCCTGTTTCGGCTGATTCTTCTTCGCTTTCTTCTCTACCGATTTCTGCTTCTGATGACGCAGATAAGCAGCAAGAACCTTTTTCAATAAATCTGCTGTTACTTTGGTAGTCCGAATGCAGAACGTGACCGTTTTCTGAGTTACCTCTTCCTGCATGATTTTCCCTCCTTTCAGCGATTTAACTGCTGTCCAGATCTGTAATCATGGCAACCACCTCCTTCATTCTTTACTCTTCCTCCGCACACAACGCTTTAAAAAATTCTTTTCCTTTTGGTGTAACCAATGTCTGTGAACCAAGATGTCCATTGTTAAAATAGTCTTTTACAATAAACAGATCATTGTTCTTCTCCACCGCATAGGGTAACAGCGTGCCGGATGGACTCCTATATAGAAATCCTCTATTTAAAAGAAGTTTCACAAATTTTCTTTCTGGAAATTCAATCTCTTTTGCCGTCGTTCGAATATTGGTGCATTCTCCTGTAATCATGAAATGATCATAATAATCTGCTTTTGGCTGCATATCCTTTACACGATTTTGCAATTCTCGATTTCGATTGTTTTCTGCCAAAAGTCTCTCGGCAAATTCCAAAAGAAGTTCCGGGTTATCTTTTACCCTGTCTAAAAGATCGGTCTCTAAATATCCGCCTGTTTTCCTAATAGCCGGAAGTACCTCATCAAATACCCACTTCTCAAAATTCTGTGCTGACTTTAAACGACTTTTTGTAATCAGCCGATATACATCTCCCTCTGGAATAAAAATCATTGGCTGTACCCCACCTGATGTAAGGACGCCCCGTTTCAGGGCCCCCTTGCAATGAACATTTATCGCATTTCTTGGTTTTGCATATCCCAAAGCAAATGCTACATCCATTCCAGAAAATAAAAGTCTGCCTCCATCTTCAATCATACGGATGGAACCAAACTCCGAATTGTGAAACTCTGTGATTTTATAATCCGTCTTCTCCATCCTCTTCTCCATCCTCTTCTCCTCCTGAACCGGCAAGTAACATCAAACCATTTTCAATGATTGTGCTCCTAATAAACTCTGCTACATTCACGGTTAAATAACCAAGATATTCTGCAAGGAAACTACTATATTCCTCTTCTGTCAACAATTCCTCCAGTGCTTCCAAATGAGCTGTCACTTTAGAAGTCTGCTTTCCGCCAAGCAGCTTGCCTAATATTTCTGTAAATTCCTCTGTGTCACATGACTCAAACATACATAAGATCATCTCCATTGTTGTTTCCAAAACTAAACGATCCATTTTCATTTTTGTCAGCTCTTCCATTGTTTTCATGGAAGTCATAAGTGCATCGCTTGTCATATGTTCTGTATTGATTCTTCCTTCTGAATCAACCAATCCTATTGCAAATAATTCTAAAAAGTATTTTCTCATAAATCTTGTCCTCCTATCGAAATGGCATTTCTTGTTCAAGTTCTTCTGGTATATCGAATGGAATCTTCCTCTTCTCTGCTGGTTGAAATCCGTCAGATTCTTCTTTTTTTGTTTTGGCTTCTGCAAACTCTACATTATCCATAATGACTTCGGTATAATAGGATGCAGTTCCAGTCTGTTCATCTTTGATCTGAGAGATTACCAACTCTCCGGAAAGAGCAATCTTAATTCCTTTTTCAAGATATTTCTCCACAAATTCTGCATTATTTCCATAAGCTGTGATCATCACTACAAATGCTTTGCTTGTGCGATTTCTTTTTACTACCAGTGGAAACCTAGATACTTTGGTTTGTCCCTTTTGCGTAGATGTCAGCTTAGTTTCTGGATCTCTGGCAAGTCTACCCATTAAAACAATCGTATTCATTCTTTTTGTCCTCCCTTTCTTCCTGCAACACCCTTCCCTGGTATTTCAAACAGGATAATAATCTGTGCATTTTCTGCACGAAAAAATGAGGAATGGATTCGAACCATTCCCCACTTGCTACAGGATTTCTCCTGTAATATAAATAAGAAAATCTAAGTATTCACATTTGGGCTTTGTCTGTACATATACATCTGATCGTTATCATTCCAGATAACCCGGCTGTAAAAATACAGTCACAGTCTCTGTTTCAGCAGAGGTCCTGTACCCTTCGGTGGTATCATTATTGCTTCGCTCTTCCCGTAGGAGTCTTCGCCTGCACGAGCCGGATTATCTCCGGTAAGCATGTTCCTCAAGATGTATCAGCTCCTTCAATTGTCAAGGTGCAATCGGAAGAACTGTCTGAACCTCTTTTACGTTTGTGATTTTTGGAAATCAGAGGATTTTCAATTTGCCTTCCATATACTCTGTATTGGGAGCGACAAAATCGGACATGATTTTAGAAATTTTTTGAAATTATTTTTTGAAGTGTAAAAAGATATAAAAAAAAGATGCCAGGATTTCTCCTGACACCATAGTGACTATGCCAACTTCGTGCCCACTGGGCACAAGGTTGATTGTATTATTCTTCATTTCCTAATGATATTGGTTCTTTCTTTGTTTTCTTGTTTTTAGATATCATCTTATGACCTGTGTAAATAGCCATAATCATACAAAGCAAAGAACTTGCCGCAAAATATTTATGGCTTGATTTTGAACCTTTATATCCGCTATAAAAAGTTCCTAGCATCGTTATCAATGCTCCGACAGACCAATATTCATGAGCTTTCATTCTAACATCTCCCTTTGTGTTAATTTTAATATGTACCGTTTGATGAAATATGCAAACAGGAATTTGGAACGTGCTTTATAAATTTTTTCCGATCCCCTCAAGTTCGTTCATGGAATCCTTGTTTTTTTCAAGTTCATCTCTGGCTGTTGCATAATATGATTTTTTGAAAAGCATATCCCATGAAAGATATTTTGCCATACAGTCAAACTGCTTATCAATCAGCTCATACTGGATACTGTCTACGGGAGAACCGCCTACAACAATCGTGCCAACTTTTTTATTTTTTAACTGCAATCCACGGCAGTAGCACTTATCAATGATAAGTTTCAATTGTGCTGACATTCCCCACCAATAAACTGGTGTAGCAAAAAGAATCATATCTGCGGCAGCAATTTTATCAATTGTAGGATTTGTATCATCCTTATCGACGCATCCCTTAGAGCATTGACAGACACCACATCCCTTGCATGGTGCAATGTTGAGTTTGTCAGGTTCAATGATTTCAATTTCATTCTTTTCTGATGCTCCTTTTATAAATGCATTGATTGCTGTCAGCGTGTTTCCTTTTCTGGCACTTCCATTAATGATTACAATTTTCATGCGTGTATCCTCCAACTTCCGATTTCATGATATCATTTCTAATACAGATTTTACCGTATTTTTCAGATTCAGTCCATCTTTTAATCCCATTCGATAGAAAAATTCTTCTGTTTCTGCTCCACTGCTAAAAATTGCATTACAGTATTCCGTAATCACTTCTTCCTGTTCTTGGGATAACGTTTCCAGTAATTTCTGGTATTTCTTATCAATCTCACTTACTGGCTCTTTATCCTGCTTTAACTTCCATTCTGAATATGCTTTCCCCATATGCTCTGTAATTGTCAGATTCACAAATTCCTGCACTTCCTCGGATATGGTGCTCGCAGATTCCTGTTTATCTTTCTTTTTATCATTTGATTTTTCAAGTGTCGTGTCATCAATATAACGAATGATTTCTCGAATATTTGACTTCATCGACTGCAGATATCCTTTCATCAGCACAGCTACTTTTCTAGCATCCGATTTTTCGGTTTCTTTTTCCAGCATATAAAACTCTTCCAGTTCTTTCAGAATATCCATCCCTGCTTTCATCTGAAATTCCACCTCAAGCAAATCATCCATCACTTTATATAATTCTTCCATTGTTTATTTCTGCCTTTCCATATAGCGCCACTATATTTTCCACAATCATCCAAAAATAAATTCCTGTAATCCACATTTCACAACTTCAATTACTGCAACTATCCCCATACCGATATGTGGGAGTAGAACAAACACTACTGTCGTAATAATCGCTGATTTCATTGTCCAGTCCGTACTGATTCCAAACCCAATACTCAAAACTTCTGTCACAACAGAGATTCCGGCTATCAGATAGCAGAATCCAGCAGATAACCCAACCAGGAACACCAGCACAATATTCACCGCTGCAAGTACCAGCCAAACAGGAGCTGCAATAATTCGAAATGGCAGTTTTATCATAAATCTCAACATAATTCTTCCTCCTACTTTGTGCCCAGTGGACACAAGGTTATTTTAGCATATCTGCCAGATATGACTATCTCTTTTTAAACTTCGTGCCCAGTGGGCACAAAGTTCTTACCTGTCTGGAATATCCTTCCCCCAGTACATGTCATGTCGAACTTCAGCATCATAAAACTGATTGATTGTTGCAGGAGCGTTATACAATACCGTCAGCATATACTGCCGGATATTCTTCACTTTGCTTGTACTCCTGTCAAGACTGAAAAACACATACTGGATGTGTTCATACCCGACTTTGAGCAAACGGCTCTTGACCACTTGTGTAGGCACAGCTTCCCCATTGATCTGTTGATATGTCTTTGTCGAACATATTGCATCCAGCATCAGCTCTACCAGCTCTTCTACTCGTCCAGTTCCATAGCTCTGACAAAGGATCTCATATTCGATATTATCATGAATTAACTGTCGATACTCATTTCTCTCCTGTATCCTATCTCTCCCTTTCTCTTGTTCAGATAGATATTGATAAGATTCATTCTCACTAAATTCAGTATAATTATATTCAGTATTATTACAGTTTGTTTTTGAAACTTCTTGAAGTTTGTTTTCTAAACTTCTTGAAGTTTGTTTTTCAAACTCCTTGAAGTTTGTTTTTGAAACTTCTTGAAGTTTATTTTTCAAACTTCCTGAAGTTTGTTTTTCAAACTTCTGTGTATTTACGGGCTTTTCCGGCTCTTTTTTCGCATATTCTTCTATTTCTGTCTCTGTATTTTCTTTTCTCTCTGCTACATTTTCCGGTGTTTCTTCCGAATCAAAGATTGCTGGCTCATCTGGATATTCTGTCAGGCTGAAATTTTTCACGTAAATAACATTTGTTTTTCCAAGTCCGATTCGCCTCTTCTCAATCAATCCAATCCCTTTTTCCTGATCCAGCTCTTTTAGACAATTCACAGCCTTATTCCTGCCACAGTTAAGCATTTCCATAATCTCTTCCACCGAAAAGAAAATATATGCCCTGTCCTCTTCATCAAACCACCGGTTCTTGATGGACAGTGACATCCGGTCTAACATCAGTCCGTACAGCACCTTTGCTTCGCAGGAGAGATTTTTAAAATATTCACTTGTAAACAGCAGTTTGGGAATACGATAAAAACTGTACATATCGCATTCCATTCCTTGAAAATAATGGAATGTTGCTCTTATACTCATGACACATCCCTCCCTTCGTACTTATCAATGATTCTGATTGCTCCATTCCTCCAAAAGCTGACATATAACAGTCCGTATCTTCTGTTCATCATACTCTGGAGGAAAATACTTCTTAATTTCATCCTGTTTTAATGTTACCGTTGTTTTCTTTTTACGCTCTCCTATAACCAGGAGCCGCACAATCTCTTTTGTCAGCGTTTTTTCTTCTCGATGTTGCCTTATTTTTTTTGCCTGTTCCAGACTTGGATATTTTCCGGTACTCTCATGCACTTCCTCCACCATCTCCTGTTCTGGAACCGTAAGGTAGGAAAGCTCTACACCTACCTGCAATCCGATCACATCACGATCTACTGCGTTTAATAGGTCATTCATCAGATAAGTAAGCCGGATATAGCGATACACCTGCCTTGCACTGTCATTTGCGTTCTTTCCAATGTCTTTCGCACTGATACCGCCTGATGTTCCCTGATGATTCATTGCTTCCATCTTCATACGGTAAGCAAATGCCTTTTCACTTGGGAGTATATTAGGTCTCTGCAGATTGCTGTCTACCATCGCACGGACAGCTGTATCTTGATCCATATTTCTGATAATAACCGGAACCTCTTTAAGACCAGCAAGTTGTGCCGCATGTCTCCTTCTGTGACCGGCGATGATTTCATATTCACCATCACCCAGCGGTCGTACCAGTAATGCTGTAAGAATTCCCTCTTCTTTCACACTTTCCACCAGTTCCGCCATTGCCTCATCATCATTTACTTGAAATGGATGGTTCTCGAAAGAATGTAAATGCTCAAGTGAAACCTGCTGGATATCGTTCGTTTCTTCTCCTCCTCCAAGTAATTCATCATAAGATGTCAGTTTTATCTTCGATGCACTTCTACCTTTCATCCAAAAGCACCTCCTGTGTCATCTGCCAATATGCAGCCGCTACTTTTCCTTTTGGATCATGCTCAAATATGCTGATTCCTTCCGCACTGATTTCAGCTGCTCGTACTGAAAATGGAATACTCTGTGGAAAAATCTTAATCTGGTTTCCATATGTATCAAAAATCAGATCAGATATATCTCTTGCATAGTTCGTTCGGTTATCCACCATTGTGATCAATATACCTCCAATTTTCAGTTGTTTGTTAAGCTGTCTTCGCACCTTTCCTATCGTCCGTATCAGCTGTTCTAGACCCTTTACAGGAAGATAAGCCGCCTGGACAGGTATAATAACTGCATCGACACTGGCAAGTGCATTGATCGTCAGCATTCCAAGTGATGGCATACAGTCAATCAATATATAGTCGTATTCTTCTCTCATTCTTTCTATATATTGTTTTAAGACAAGTTCCCTGCTCATAATATTTACAAGTGAAACTTCCATTCCAGAGAGTTCGATGTTTGCCGGAATCAAATCAATTCCTTCCTGGTGATGTAAAATTCCCAGTGTATTTTCAAATAGTTCATCTTCTACAATCTTTGTCAGAATAGTAGCCAGTGTGATTGGTAATTCATCTGGGTTATGATACCCAAGACTTGCTGTCATACTTCCCTGCGGATCATTGTCAATCACAAGCACTTTCTTCCCTGCTTTTGCAAGTCCGACTGCCAGATTCACGCAACTTGTTGTCTTGCCAACCCCGCCTTTTTGTGAACACAATGCCAGCACTTTACAATCCTTCATTACTTTCTCTTCCATCCTTTTTATCCTCCCATAAATAACTTGAACCTTTCAGCATCCATAATGCTGCTTCCAAAAATGCAAGATACCGTTCTGTCATACTATCAAGAACCGATTCTGAAATAACTGGTTTTTCAGACTTCAAATCTTTTGCCACATCCTCCAAAACCAAACTCATTTCCTTCATTTCTGACCGGATAATCTCAATTGTTTCTTTCTTTCCAACAACACATACATGATTGTAAATGCATGATCGGACGATATAATCCTGTTTTTTCATTCCGCTCACTTTCACTCGTTCTTCAATTGTTGCTTTTTCATAAGAATTCACCCGAAAAGAAATGGTCGTTGTGTTGTGTTTTCCATGTCTGTCACCAGCCATCGCTTATTCCTCCTCTTCCTCATGTTTCTTATCTAGCAAACCTGCTAATTTACTCTGTGTAGACGGATACAGATGTGAATAAGTGTTCAACGTGGTTTCCACCTTTTCATGTCCAAGGCGTTCTGCAATCTCCAATGGAGCCACCCCCATATCAACCAGCATACTGGCATGGGAATGGCGGAGATCATGAAGTCGTATCCGCTTTACACCAGACCGCTCGATTCCGGTAGCCATACAATGTTCCATATGCGATTTGGTAAACCGAAAAAGTCTTTCCTTTTTCATAATTCCATACAAATGACTGCAATACTCCCTAAATTCCTCTGCAAGAAAATCCGGCATCGTAATCACACGGATACTCTTTGGAGTTTTCGGCTGCGTGATCATATCCTTTCCTTTCAGTCTCTGATAAGATTTATTGATTGATATGGTTTTCTCTTCAAGATTGATGTCATTATAAGTAAGTGCAAGCAATTCACCGATACGCATTCCGGTCCAGTACAACAAAAGAAACGCCATTCTTGTCTCCGGCTTATCACTTACTGTTTCCAGAAAAGCATTGAACTCTTCCTGCATCCAGAAGTCCTTCGGTTCTCCTTTACTCTTGCCAATCGCTCCTGCCTTCCTGCAGGGATTATCCTGCAGGTTATAATACCGCATTGCATAATTGAAGATTGCAGTCAGCTGGCAGTTCACTGTTTTCAGATAAGTAGGAGAATATCCTTTTCCATTCTTATCCTTATACGTCAGCAACTCATTCTGCCATGCACGGACGTCTGCCACCGTAATTTCACTGAGAATCTTCTTTTCAAAATAAGGCTTGATTTTCAGGTCAATAATATATCGCTTCGTGTACATAGTGTTTTCTCTGAGACGGACATCCATATCTTTGTAATAAATCTCCAGAAAATTTCCAAATTCAATATCCACACCCTGGCTCTGCTGTTGCAGGAAATCTCTTTCCCATTCCTTAGCTTCACCCTTGGTCCTGAATCCTCTTTTCTGTTTTCTTTTCCGATTTCCCTGCCAGTCTTTGTAATAGACCTGTACTTTCCAGTTTTTTCCTTCTTTGTAAACCCCCATTGCTAATCCTCGACTTTCATGCCATAAATCTTTTCTGCCAGGAATTTCGTAGAGATTTTTCCAGCTACTACAATATAGCCTTTTGCCTTCAATTCTTTGTTGTATTCTCGCATCAGACTATATGCATAAGTTTTTGAAACTCCAAGAATTGCACACACATCATCCACATCCATATACATTTTTTCCTGCATCATACTCATACCGCTTTATCCTCCTTCAAATACTGCTCAACATGTTCCAGACCATAGATCTTGTCCTCTACATAGCGGGTTGGCACCCGACCGAGAATCACATAATAGTTCTTGCTTGCCAGATCGGCATTCATTCTTTCCACTACCCGGTAAGCAAACGAAACTGATAATCCAAAGAGTTCTGCAATGTCTTCCACTGATAAATACATTTTTCTCTTACGCATGAAACCATTCCTTTCCCTCTTCCTGTGGAATCTCACAAGTATCTTCTACTCCGTAGAAACGCTTCACAAAATACTTTGTCGGAACTTTTCCTCTAAGCGTCAGGTAGCCCTGTTCTTCCAGTTCCTTGTTCAGATTTCCGATGATTTCATAAGCCGATGTCTGTTTTACTTCCAGAAGTTCACATATATCGGCTGCCTTTAAAAATAATTTATTCTGCATAATCAGTACCTCCTGTGTTTTGAATATTTATCTCTTCATATACTCTGTACTGGCAGATGCAAAATCGGACATCATTTTCCGAAATTTATCAAATTTTCTTGTTTTTTAATTCTCCATCAGTGTGATTACTGTGTCATGGAGTTTAAGCTCATCGAAAGTAAAGAACCTTTCTGTGGTATCTGTTTTCTAAATGCAGGCAACAAAAAAACAGTCTGCCTTGACGAAAATCACTTCAATCAAAACAAACTGTTCTTCATATTTACTCTAATTTTATTTTATGAGAATAACCGATTTCACGAAATTTGCAGGTGAATCTGGAATATAAACAAGAGAAAAAAATAATTTTTAAACTCCATTTGCACTCCATTTGGTCTTTTCGACACCCCGCAAAGCCTTTATTTATGGGCTTTTCCGCGATTTTTCTGTTCATTAACACACTCCATTATCCACTTTTTCGCACTTTCTATTATCCAGTAAAAGTGAACTACTTTCCCCCCACAAAACCTCTTTTCTCCCACAAAAAAAGGCTCCGAACCTACTATGTAGATTCAGAACCTTAAAGTGTATAGATTATTCATTTTTACAAAAAACTGAATAATAAGGTTTGCGAACAAACATAGTGTTATTTTCTTCTGCCATTATATCAATATTATGGCATGTCTGCAACACCATTTTTATCTATAGTGTCATATCATATTTATAAAAATATTAAATTTTTATTAATTATTTGCATCTCCATAAAACCCTTACTGGGTACTGTCTTCACACTGCCATAATTTTGCAAGATTTGCGTTATTTTCAATATCTAGTACAATTATAATATAAAGAATGTATATCGAATTATAAACAAAAATGGCAGCAAGCGTCCACAGGACTCGTGCCGAAGGCAGCCCCTCTGGCAAGAGCACCGGGTATAGCGTTTCGCTATGCCATACGGTGTTATTGCCTGACGCAAGTAACAAATATTTGGGGATAATATTTGTTACCCTGTGGCAGCAATAACATTACATTGAATTTTGGAAGAAAGGAGACGAAAGCCAATGAGCAATAAATTGACTATGCACTCAGGTCGGGCACATTCTGATGGCAAAACATTTGACCCAAAACATAATGATAGAAAATTCAATGTAGCTCACGCAAATAATATTATCATGTCTAAATTGAAACATGAACGCTATTGGAACTGTGTAGATAAAAAATTTTATGGCTACTATGACAAAGGTTATACCAGCTTTGCGGATGCTGAATTACAGCATTATAAAGAAAATTACGGTCACCAACTTGCCGAAACCAACGCAAAATATGTAAAAAACAGACATCCCGAAAAGGTAAAATCTATGGAAGAATGGATGTATCTCCGGCAAAATGCCCCAGAGGAATGTTATGTGCAGATTGGGGATTCCTTTGGACACCCTGATATGGAAACATTTCATGAATGTTTTACGGAATGGCTTACATGGCAAAATGAATGGAACGATTCTCATGGAAATCCATTTACAATTTTAGATGTTGCTGAACATTTTGCCGAGGAAGTGCCGCAAGCACACATTCGCCGTGTTTGGTCTTATGTAGATGAAAATGGTAACAGAAGACTTGGACAGGAAAAAGCTCTTGCAATGGCAGGTGTAGAACTTCCCGAACAATATATTCATGATATTGAGGGTAATCTGATTCTTGGAGAAGATAACAAGCCCCTTACATCTATTCCCAAAAGATACAACAATCGAAAAATGACTTTTGATTCCTTGGCAAGAGAAAAATGGATTGAAATTGTCCGTTCGCATGGTATTGAAATCGAAGATACACCAAGAATCGATGTACAACATAATCTTGATAAAAGAAAAGCGATTGTACAGCAACTTAGAGTGGCAGAACAGGATACTCAAAAAGAAATGGAACGTACTGAGATTCTTAAATCTCAAAATACTACTTTATCTCTTGAAAATGAAGGACTGACTTTAGACAGTGATTTAATGAAAGAGGAAACGGAACGTCTTACATCCGAACAGACTTCTCTTATTCAGGTAAATAGTTCTTTAAAACAGGAAAAAACAATTCTTCAATCACAACTTTTAGAATTAGATGATAAGAAAAAACAGAAAGAACAAGAATTGGATGTTCTCTCATCACGCATTATGAATTTTCAGGGTATGTTATCAAACCGTATGGATTGGGAAGATAAAATGAAACAATTTGACGAGCTTTTAAAAAGAATGCACGAAGCCCCTGACTACTTTATTACTTTTCTGAAAAGTCTGGGAAACAAAAAATATCGTTCCAAAGATGGTTCTATCAAAGAAGTTCCTTATTACGATATGTACCGTCACTCATTAAAACGACATAAGCAACACCTTTCTTTGATGAAAGAATCCTATCAGGATGAAGCAGATACTTTCTATAATTCTATGGATTCTACGTCAAATAAGGATACTCACAATTTTGTAGATTAACACAGGAGGATTTATATTATGACAACTGAACAGAATGTAAAACAGATGGAATTAAAATGTCAGCAGTTACTCAAAAAACGAAACGACTTGTTGACTGATATTAAAGCAAAAAATGTAGAATATAGCATTGTCCAGAATAACGTAAGTGTGGCAACTATGGAATATCAGGAACTGAAAGATAAACAGGATGAATTATCTGCTGTTCTTCAGGATTTGATTACACAACTGGATGAAAAAAAAAGAGAATTACAGCTTTTAGAGAAAGATGTTCAGATTGCCAAGCTGTCTCATAAATCAGAATTAGAAAGTTTGGAGAGAGACCATAAACTGGATGTTCTGGTAGAACAGTATTTGGAATGTGATGATTTTTGCACAGAATTTCTTAAAGGACTGGGAGCCAAGGTGGTAAAACGTGATTTGGCTGGTAACCCGGTGGAACGTAAGGATGTTTATGATATTTTCTTAGAAGCTCGTGAACGTGCAAGAAAACGTATTACCTCTACTACGATGCGTTATAGACGTTTGCCAAATGTTGAAGGCTCTGCTACTTCTGGTGGCGGTGTACAAACTGGCGGTAAAAATCCAAGGGTTTCAGAAGAAATGTCCCTTTAGTCAAAAATTTCAATATATGGCATAGGTGAAGCACTCACGTAAAATCAAGGGTTTTGCCTATGTCATAACTCTTAGCCATAAGTAAATGATAAAAAATCCAAGGAGGAATGCAAAATGTTATACGGATACATAAGAGTAAGCACTAAAACACAGGAACATGGAACATCACTGGAAGACCAGAAACGAATTTTAACACAGCATGGATGCCAGAAACTTTTTCAGGACATTCAGTCAGGAAGTACCATGGAACGAACAGAATTTGAACATCTTCTGTCAGAAATCACCGAGGGGGATACTTTGATTGTATGCAAATTAGACCGTCTGGCTAGAAATGCTCATGATGGCTATACTGTCGTGAAAGAATTGACCGACCGTGGTATCACGGTATATCCACTTGATATGGGAATGGTAGATGCAAAAAGTCCAATCGGAAAAGCTATGCTTCAAGTAATGCTTGCCTTTGCAGAACTTGAAAGAAATACCATTGTTCAGCGTATGCAGAACGGACGAGAATATAAAAGAAAACATGACCCAACTTATCGTGAAGGTCGCCCTGTTAAATTCAGCAAAGCTCAAAGAGAACACGCTATGTTGCTCCTGAACGACCACAGCTATAAAGAAGTGGCAGAAATGACAGGCATCTCAGCCAGAACGCTTGTCAGATACCGTAAAAAAAATGAAGCATCTGTAAGACCTGCCTATGATACAATGACCGTTTGCTAATTTTAAAATCAATAAATGAGGGAAATTTTATTTTCTTCATTTGTTGATTCCACAGGGGCTTGGGGGTGTAGCAACCAAATAAGACCTCTCTTTAAAAAAATGGTGTAGAGCTTTTTGCTCTACACCAAACTTTTATTACCATCCGAAACGCTCTCTGTAATACTTACTTAATGGATTGGTTTTCTCTTTGTACTCTTCCCAACTGGAAAACTGATTACATTCTTCTGTTCCCGGCAATCCGAAAACATCATATACGAACCATTTCAAAGCATCCAGTTCATTATCGGGTAATGTATAACCCAATTCATAATTAAAATGCCAGATATTTTTGTCTGCTTTTCCCGGTACACCAGCTTTTCTTGCTACTTTTTCCGCTGTAAACCATCTGTATTCATCCACACTGACCTGCACTTCTTTTTTTGAAATTCCTGCTTTACCCAGTGTGTAATAATTACCTACGTTTTTATTCTGTTCCTGAATCTTTTTCTGCCATTCTGCCAGATGCATATAATCCCATTCTTCAATTCTCAACAAATGAGTCCATGATTCGTGAGGGTCTACCCAGTATGCCCAGTTCTTATTGTAAATCACCAAGCCTGTATTTACTCTTCCAGTTTTCTTATCAATAAAAACTGTTCCCTGATTTCTTTCGTTCATTTTACAATCCTCCACTATTCTTCTACTTCACCAAAGAGTTCCACATATGCATCTGCATCCAGTTTACGTTCTACCCATTCTTTCGCATCCTGCGATGACAATGGAATAATATCTTCTCCAAAACAAGTAGAGTTTCCACCGCATCTTTCTGCATAACGTGATGCAGCCCCACCTTCTCCAAAAACGAAAAGTTCTCCTGTTTTCTTTTTATAAAGTGTTTCACCAACATAATAAAAATCACTACGATAACGTCCATTGTTCCAACTGCCAATTTCTTTTGCTGTTTCTGTGTTGTACATCTTTCCATTAATAATCTTTTTCATGGTTTTTTTCCTCCATATTTTTCATTGATTTCATAAGTTCGTCTACTGTTGCAAAATAATTTACTTCATCCTCCGGCACATTGCAGATATTGTATGCAAACCACCGTAAGGCTTCTGTATCTTCCGGGATAATATCAGGTAAAGCTGTAATGTCCGTAAGAGATTTTCTCTGATTATTCTTTTGGCAATAAGCCAGAACTTCCACGCTATACCACTCATATTCCCCATAATCAAGCTCTTTCGAGGTGCATCCTAAATGTCGTTCTATAATAGTCTGCCAGTTCGCAAGCTCCTGTTCCGACATTCTCTGTACCCGGAATAATCTGCGAAAATGTGTCCGGGCATTATACATAAATTCATCTACTGCATACCGTCCATGAAATGATACTGGATATAAAAATTCTCCATCATCCATATTGAGAAATACTTTCTGTAATGCATATTTCTGATTCATCATGTATTGATTCCTTTCTTTGAACTAAAAAAACAGCGGCTTGCAGATAGGCACAGCACTACATAATATTGCACTACTGTATATTCCTATCTGCTCACCGCTGTTCGTCGCCATGTGTTATCCACACGCTTATGGGGGATATGCTTCTGTCCGTTGGTATGCATCCCCAAACCCTGTTCATACGCCTGTATCCTTTACACCCGACTGGCATGAGAACCGGGTGATGCACATTATCTGTACATTGGAAATTCGTGAACGTCACTATTAAATTGTATATCTCTTACTTGCCTTTATGATAGCATATAAATTTATATCCGTCAACCAAATTCTAATAAAATATTAGTTATTCTATTTTTTTATTGTATATCATTGATATACTATTAGTTTTTCTAATTTTAATATTGCAATCTGATTTGCTTTTTTGTATACTAATATTAGGTTAAATAATAATTTTGAGAGGGGAGAAATCATCATGACAGAAAAACAATTCATCACGATAGCTTGTGTCAAAGCTGGAATCACACAAACTGAACTTGCAAAGCGTATCGGCATGACCCAAAGTGCCTTTAGTCAACGCATCAACGGTGGCGGTTTTAAATTAAAGGAATATGAAAAGATGGCAGAAGCTCTTGGACTTCGATTTGAATATTCTTTTGTAGAAGATAAATAGAATTTATAAATATGATATAACTTTTTAGATAGAAATCATCTTGAATCGGATATATGACTTTCAAAATATGCCTCTTTTACACAATCCACTATCTGTATCAAACGTTACTGTCACCTTTTCACTAATGCTATGTCTAAGTCTAATTTTACAAAACGTCAGCGTAGCAAAATGACACCTGCCCTACGAGAGTACATAAAGAAACGAGACCACTATACATGTCAGATATGTGGAGATAATATTTATAAAAACCCTGACATTATTCTTGAGATAGACCATATCATTCCAGTGTCGAAGGGTGGCAAGACAGTAGAGTATAATTTACAGACATTGTGTCGGACCTGTAATAGAAGAAAGTCGAATAAAATGTAGTGTTTGATAAAGATTTGTTTTAAGTATGTACTTTTACAAACGTAGTGAGGCAGATTTTGTTGAAAAAAATGAGAGTAGCCAATTTTGACTACTCTCATTTTTGGTTTTGTTGTTAAGTGTCACACTTATCTTCGAGCATGGCAAATATCACATTCTTCGTGTGTACCTGTGATAATAGTCTTGGCAGGAGTGATGACGACATCACGTTCAGCACCATAGCAGTAGTTGCCGCAGGCACCATCTGCATTAATGAAATGCCAGTAAAGGTCATCTTTACTGTCGAACCACTGACCACAGTTCATGCATTGAACTTGGTGCTTAGTTATAGCTGGGATAGTCTCAGTGTCTTCCACTGTGACCCAGTGATGTGTGTGACCAGAGTTTTCCTGTGTGGTAGCACTGGCACTGGTGTTTTTCACTACCACTTTTGCTGACATTTTTCCAATAGTGGTTTTGCAAGAGATGGTTGTAGTACCATTTTTCTTGGTGGTGAGAACACCATTCTTATTGACGGATACAATGTTGCTATTGCTTGAAGTCCATTTTATGTTCTTGTTACTGATACCACTCTTGTTTGCGAATGCTTTGAGTGTGAACTTTTGTCCACGGCTCAGTTCTATGGTCTTCTTGTTTAAAGACAGCTTTGCCTTCTTGATGGTAACCTTAGTGGTACGTGATTTACCCTTGTATTTAGTGGTGATTTTCACAGTACCTGGTCTTACAGCAGTGACCACACCATTCTTATTCACTTTGGCAATTTTGCTGTTACTGGACTTGTACTTAGCAGCTTTAGTGACATTCTTGCCATTATAGGTCACTGTAAGTTTTGCCTTATTGTTGGCAGAGTCAAGAATGTAAAGAGTGGATTTATTGGTCTTTACACTAATGGATTTTGTGGCAGCATATGCTGTTGTGTTGGTTCCGCATACCATCACACTCATTACAAGCATGATGGTGATAATGCTATAGAGAATTTTTTTCATGATGAATTAACCTCCTTAGGTATGGTGGTGAGTGATGGTATTATTTCACTCTAGTGTTTTTGTTGACAAGTTTTGTTGGCAGTTTACATTATGAGCAAACCGTGTTTGCGAAGCTTTAGTGATTTTGTTAGCAAATTCTGTTAGTAGTTCCACTATAGAGAAAAGGGAACCGTAGGTAAGTACGGTTCCCTTATTCAGTTGAAGTGGTGCTGCGGACAGTGCTTACTTCTGCCTGTGCTCGTGACAACCAGTGCACTCCTGGTAGTCGACGTAAGTCTGCGTATCGTAGACAGTCTCGTCGTAAGCCTCCTTGACAAGCTTTTGCTCAGTGTGTGCAGGAGTGATGACGACATCACGTTCAGCACCATAGCAGTAGTTGCCGCAGGCACCATCTGCATCAATGAAATGCCAGTAAAGGTCATCTTTACTGTCAAACCACTGACCACAGTTCATGCATTGAACTTGGTGCTTGGTTACAGCAGGGATGGTAACATCCTCGTACACAGCATCGTGGTGCACGGTACGTGGCACCTTCTTCGTAGCTGTATGGTCAACCCAAGTGTGCTGATGAGGCTTAGAAGATACGGTTACTGTACATTTAGCAGTCCCGAAACTTGTTTTTGCTGTAATAACTGCCTTTCCATTTTTGAGTGCTTTGATTGTTCCATTTTTATTTACAGAAACAATTTTCTTGTTGCTTGTTGTCCATTTTACAGAAGTTGCCTTCAATTTTGTTTTATTTGCATATGCCTTAAAAGTATATGTCTTACCTTTCTTCAAAGATAATGATTTCTGGCTTAAATTAAGGGATGCATTTTTTACAGTGACTTTGAAACGGCAGGTTTTATTTTTGTATTTTACAGAAATAGTTGCCGTACCCTTTTTTGAAGCAATAATTTTACCTTTTTTTACAGTTGCGATTTTTTTATTGCTCGTACTGTATTTGATGCCACTTGTTACTTTTTTATTTTTGTACTTTACAGTAATCGGTGTACTGTTATTTTTGCTGTCTCCAACACACAGTGTAGTCTTTGGAACAGTTACAGCAACCTTACCAGATTTTGCAGTTGCCGCCTGTACAGGTGATGCTGTTCCAATAAATACACTGGAAAATACAAGCATTACAGCCATTAACAGCGATAGAAATTTACTTTTTTTCATGATTTTCCTCCTTTAATTTCAAGTGCATCAACACCCGGTCGCTTATTTTTTATACTCTTGATTATACTCAATACATTGGGTATCGTCAATAAATCACAGACATAATACAGCGTAAAAATGGTACAATGGTATAAAAGTGGTACGCTGAATATAAAGGCTGGCACTGGATATACCAGTTTTTTTAATAAATACCAGTTTTTTAAGATTAAGTGTATAAAGAAAACAAATAATATAAATATAGTATAACACTGTAGTTAAAAACTGGTATTGTGGTATTTTCTTCTCCATTTTTCCTCTGTATAACAACAAAAATAATATCTTTCTTTTTCTTAGTTGATTTTTTTCTGCTCTGGTATATAATAAACATAGCTAAGGAAACTGGTAAATTCCCATAAGCAAAACGAAACCCCTCAGAGCTGCAACTCTGAGGGGTTTCTTGTTCGTTTACTTATGTTTTATTTATACTCAATTCATTTAGCATACTCAATCTATTGTTGATGATACTCTATTTTAAAAGGAGTATCATTATATGATTTCATACCAGCCATTCTATGAAACACTTTTAAAAGAAAATATCACGGAATATGCTCTGATTTTCAAACACGGTATTCCAGCTAATACACTTCATCGTATGAAGCATGGAAAACCGATTACTACAACCACATTAGATACTTTATGTAGCATCTTGAATTGTAGCGTATCTGATATATTAGAATATATTCCACCAGAAAAAATATAGCGTTGGAAAACAGATAACTTACCTCTGTTCCCAACGCTATATTTTTCATTATAAAAAGGTGCAGAAGATTTAACTCCTGCACCTTTATTCTTTGTATCAATCAATAATGGATATGCTATCAATAATTCTTGCAGCATTGTCGAAAAGTTCGTTCAGCTTTTCTGGATTCTCATACAATTCGATAGCATCCTCTCTTGTCAGAAATGCTTCCATCATGTACTTGACTTCGCTCCAAAAATGTCTTGCTCTGTACCAGTTTTTGTCCAGTCCATATTTTTCAACAACTTCCTGTGAAATTTTCTCTGTCTTTTCCAGAAATTCTTTGCTGTACATTTTTTCTTCACGTTCTTTTTTTGGCATCTTGTACATGAAAATCTGTTCTACTATATCTCTTGTATTAGATTTTACTATTCCTAAGCTTGCTTTTCTTCCATTTCTTTTTGCAGCAGCTCTCATATTTTCCATAATCTGTTTTTTATCTGTTTTTGTCATTTTAAATACCTCCGTATAATTTGAAAATTTTTATATGTTAAATATTCAGTTGTCAAAATTATTTATCATCTCTGTATAATTTGGAGAGGATTCCCTGAATTTCAGGGTCTTTTTTTGCTTCTTCGCCTGCTTCGATTGCCTGAATTTGTTCTTTGATAATTCTTTTGTTGGCTAATGCTTTTGCAAGATTTTCAAGGGTTTGCAGCTTGTCCATAGTGCGAATACCACGACCACCTTCATACAGTTGTTCTGTAACTTCATCTAAGTAGAAGATTTCATCACCCATGGATTCTTTATTTGGCATCTCAATACAGAACCTTGCTACAATGTCCTTTACCCATTCACTGATAGTTACATCAGGGATGGCAAAACTATTGATTGCTTCATCATACATGGTGCATAACTCACGTAAGATTCGGTTGTTGATGTCCTTCGATTCTATGATGCCCTCTCTAATGAAGTCCATCAGGATTGTAAATGCATCGCTGTAAGTCTGGAATCTTCTGTGCATATATTTATCACCGGATTCTGTAAGCAATGTATCAACCATAATCTGATAATAGTCTGCAATTTTTATTAAACATTCCATAGATGGAAGTTTAGGTTTGGTTTCTGAAAACCAGTGTGATACAGTTCCTCGTGTGACGTGACACACATCTGCAATCGTGGCTTTCGGGTATCTGGTGTTTGCTGTCAACCGTTTAAGATTTTCTCGAACAATGACCGCCAATTCATTTGGGGTTTTTGCCTTAGCTGGCATTTGTTTCACTTCCTTTCTGCTTGTTGATGAGTTCATTATATCAGAATTTTTATGCGTTGCAATAGGCTTGTTTGATAAGTATACTAAATCGTATTTTATAATCGTTACAAACAAATTAAGCGAACTATTAGTTTACTATTAGTCAACTTTTATGTTTATTTATATCAATCCATCAAACACTTTATCTTCTTTTCCCTCTTATCATCAAACTATCGCTACGCAAAAAACAAAAAAAATACTGAAAACAAGATTTTTCTTGTCCTCAGTATTGCTATCCTTAGAAGAGTACATTATATACAATATCAATTTTTTGCACGTAACACTAATACAAACCAAGCTCTTTTTTCTTCTCTTTGGACTCTTTTACCAGATACCAAAAACGTCCGGCTGACACGGTCTCATCTTTCCAGCTGCCATCCTTAAGCTGATATGCAAATTTAACCTTTGCATTATTCTCTTTTCGACCCAATATTATTATCGTACGATTCTGATAATTTTGTATAATGAACTTTTCGACACCAACAGTTACAGAACAATTTTTACTTTCAGCCTCATCCCAGAATCTGATTGGCAAATCAAACAACACTTTTTTAGTTCCAGCCAAACCACTTTCTTTCACAACTTTTGGAGAAACAGAAAATACATAATATGAATTGTGAAAATACCGCAAACGGGACTGTATAAGAGCCTGACGACTCACTTCTATTGTTTCATGTGAGACCCTCATACAATATGTATCCTGACAAAGGTCTACTTCAAACCAATGGTCATCTACTTTGCGAACAAGATTTTCATCGAAATAAATGATGCCCTGCTCAATAATTCGTCCATCTGATATTTCCACATCCGCAAATGCAATAGAATACTTCTTTGTATCATCATAATATCTCACACGTTTTTCTGAAATATGTCCTAATTTACAACAATCTGGCATGATAAAATAACCTCTCTTTCGTCTTATGAATATATTTATTATAGAACAGATGATGGATAACTGGCAATACAAAGAAAAAAGAAAGATGGTTGTTTAAGGTGCTGTATGAATGCATAGTAAAGATTTTTCAGAAAAACAGGGGATTTTACAGAATGATGAATTTATGCTCGTGGTGAGGTCATATGTGGTGTTAAATAATATGTTTTGAGCAAAAAAGATACCGAACACAAGATTCTTTTCTTGTATCCAGTATCTGTAATTCTTATCCTTGGAAACATACATTCACAATGTCCATGTTTTTGTATTTCATCATAAACATGAAATATGCATCCTTCGGGTAATTGATGTTCTGATTGTAACATCCATATAAATATAAAATCAAGATGCTTTTTTATCCTCAGTATCTCTTTCACAATTCACTTATTTTCTTTTCAAAAAATGCTACCATATCTGTATCAGGTTCTTTCATATACTCTTTCGCCCAAGCTGAAAATAATAGATATGTTTCTTCCTGATTACGAAATGGTAAATCTTTTAATGTTTCTGCTACACCGTACATCCGGGCAAATGAAGTGATTATCCTTATATATTTTTCTGTTTTCATAGCTTCATGTCCTTTCTATGCTACACGGTCTAACTGCTGTATAATATTGTCATACATCTGATTTGCGGTATCCTGTACCTGCTTCATGGCTGCACTCAATGCTTTCAGATTGTCCTTGCCGTTCCATCCGGCAATATATTCAAAGCTGTAATCACTGGTATCCAGTCCTAACAGTGTCGCAACGATAAAGGCTGTACTTTCAGCTTCAACTTCTTTTGTATCTCTCCGAACTTTTCTTTCTTCCATTTCCTCTGGATTGTGAAGAAGAGAATGTGCAATTTCATGCAGAAGTGTCTTAATCGTCTGCAATTCACTCATGCCCTCACAAACAACAATTTTCTTCTCTAATGGAGCATAGTAACCTTTTACACTACCTTTAGGTTTCGTGTAGCTTACCGGGCACGTAGAAGTGGCGATAATGGCATTTAATAGTCTTTCATAGTCAGGAACATTACCTGTAAGTTCTTCAATGCCAAATTGTACTTCTTCTGTATTCGGAATCTGTATAGTCTGTGATAAATCAAATACGGATGTAGTACGAAAGAAAATACGCTTTTCTTCTTCTCCTGTCTCTTCGTTTACTTTTGTATACGGGCATGGGGCAATAATGCGGATAGCCTTTTCCCCACGCTTTACAATACGATTGAAAGATGTCTTCCAGTTACTATATCCAGTGACAAAGGATGCCTGTGGACATTGTGTAGCAATAAGAATACAGTTATTAAAACTGTAATTATGAAATTTACTCATGATTCTAAGTAAAGAAGCGTATTTCTCACTTGTAAAATATTCTTCTACTCCATTTTTTAAGCGTTCTTCGATTTCCTGTAACTGTTCTTTTCTTGTCATAACAAATCTCCTTTTCAATGTGCGAATTTTTATATCTATATACGCACTCGCCATGCTGCCATAGCAGCATTTATTCAAGGATTAAAAAAGAGAAAAGCCCCGGAGCATCTGGCAATACACTCTGGGGCTAAATCATTCATAAACATATCATGACAAAAAGATTATTTTATTTGTTCCACTTCCTCCACAAAGCGAATAAACTTCTTATTATTCATATACAAAGAATAAAATCTAGTCTGAATCTCTTTCAGTTTTTCTTTGTCTATGTACTGCCCCTCCTGCTCAATAAAAATTTCTTCCCGTGTCAGAAAATGAATATAATAATACTTTATCCTGTTATTATACTTTGTCTTCCTGAACAGTTCTTCATGTATTCCACACTCATCTTGTATTGGGGGCAGTATCTTTATCATCTTGCTCTGGCTCGTCTCCTGTAATGCTGGTCGCAATACCTTTTTCTCAAAAGACGTTCTGTTAAAATGCTGTACTCCATCTATCGTCTGTGTGTAGTCAGACTTGGAAAGACCGAACACCTCTTTTAAATTCTTTGTATGAAACCTTACCTCAGTATTTACCGCATTTACAGGCATATGCAGCGTTTTATCATACTTTTGTCTAGTTCGCAATTCCAGATAAAGACAAAGACTGTTTTTCGATGTAAAATTCATAATGTCCTCTACAGAATATTGGAAATAATCTCGTTTCATATTTGCCCCGGTCACTCTGTCAACATGGGTAAAATACTTTATAAATGCCGGATTCAATGCAACTACAGTAAAGTCATTATTTGCGTACACTCCTGTAAATAAAAAATCTGTAATCTCAGGCTGTCCGTATATTTTCACTGTTACCTTACTGAGTGATATAATATTTCTGTACTCTCTACGCATCACTCCGGCAAAAGAAGATGGTGTTTTATCCTTTCTTTCTAATCTGTATTTTGCCACCTCATTGTCGATAAAAACCAACTGATAAGGTACTTTGCTTCGCCAGTCTATATGTTCTAACAGGATAAAGAATAACTTTATCTGCATTAAACTCATCTTGGGAAATACTTCTTTCAAAGCCTTTACAAGTGGTTTTCTCATTGCAACAGAAGATTGAATAACATTACTGCATCGTAAATTTTCCATAATTCACATCCTTACACATGGTTTTCTTCTAAGGATTGATTATATCAGAAAATCTTACAATGCAGTAACTTTTCTTTCTATTCGCTTTTTACACAGCCCAAGGTAACTGTTCTTCCATAAGAATCTGCTCAATCACTGATGGAAGTCTGTCTTTTGTCGTAAACAGAAATGTACAGCCATATTTTTTTACAAAATCCTCCATCTTGTTCAACATCTCCTGACCGCACTCTTCCTCACTACCATATTTTTTTAAATGTCTAAAATCCTCTTCACATTTGACCGCATCATCTGCAATCACAATATAAAGTTTTACCCCCATATTTCTGGCTCTCATACATTCTCGTTCAAAGCGGTATCTACGTCCAAATCTGCCGCTCAACAAATTAGATTGCAGTTCTCTACAGTCCTGCTTTACATCAACACTAATTGTATACGTACCATATGTATCCTGTGGCTGTAACTTGATATTCTTACTCTTATGTGTGTCAAAAAACTTATTGCTTGTGTAAATTTCATGTTCACGATTCTTAAACATATCCATACACCGAGTTGTCATAACACAATAATCTCCTACTGGCAATTTAAGTCTCACCAGTGAATGACCGTTTTTCTGTAACGCATCCTCTTCTGGGTGATAACCCGGTTTCTGCTTTGTATCTGCTAAAATAATCATGTATAATTCCTCCAATAAAAATTTCCGTTCTACAGAGAAAAAGTGGATGATACAAAAAATACCACAATACCATTTTTTAGCTACAATGTTATATCATATTTATATTTTTTATTTCTGTTATACACTTAGTCTTAAAAAAATGGTATTTCTTTAAAAAGTGGTATATCCAGTGCCAGCCTTTACATTCAGCGTACCACTTTTCATCCACATTTCCTGTATCTCATAAAAAATGGTATAAAATGCCGGTCACCCCGGCATTTTATACTTATATTTCTATTTTCTAACAATACCTCTGTAACTTGCTTTCAATGATGGACAACATTTCTTCGCTCTATCAGCACCCTTGTATGTCTGACTGTACCAGTCTTCTAACTTATACTCATCAATCAGCCATTCTGGTTTGTCCATGCGATTTGCAGAAGCTACTTTTGCATTTTTGTCACTACATTCCCACATATCATTATCTTTCAATGCAATCAACAAATCTTTGATAAATGTATTTCGTGACTGTGGACTGCCGGATGGAATGTATCTATCAAACCATGCTCTGTACAGACTGTACAAAAATGTAAATGGCACTAAATCCCACTGCAACTGCGGAAGAATTTCATTGACAAACTGCAAGATTGGGTCATTAAATTCTTTGTATTCTTCCAGTGCATCCTTACAAACATCTGGTGTAGAAAGCTCATAATAATTCATATTCAATACTTTGTACAATACATACTCAAGTACCTCTGTACGTTTTAAGTAATCCTGTTTGATATATTTTCTTTCAACCCCTGTAAAACACTTTGTAAATGGAATGAAAAGCTGTCTTCTGAAAAAACTATCCGACTTATCTTTGACGCGTGGCATCTCGTTCAAACACTGTACCATGAATCCTCTAAACCGAAATGAAATCGGCTGCTTAAACTTTCTGTTAATCTGAATGACATCACCTGTGACAATCGCTTTTAAATTTGCTGCCTTATCAATATATGTACCAACATCGTTCTCATCTACAATGATTGCAGATGCTCCAACCAACGGTTCTAACAAAAATTCTTTTCCCATATCTTCAAGTTTAATAGATTTGTAACTTCCCTCACCGCAAAGCTGTCTCATCAGTTCACATAAAGTACCTTTACCATTGTTACCAGACTCAGAGTAAAACCATGCAGATTTATTCCATGGTACATTTTGTCTGATAATAGCACCTAAAATCTGCCAGAGAACCTCTACAACTTCCTTATCATCAGATAAATCATTCATCCAGCTTTCCACATCCCAATCTGTACCATCATCAGGATTATGAATCGTAATATTCTTTGCATTTGGATTGTAATTTACTTTCGACTTCGTAAGAAACACTTTATCTGGTGTAAATGGCAGCAACGTCTTTGTATCAAAATCAAAGATTCCATTGTTGACCGCAATCAGATTTGGTTCTGTACAAGGATATACATTTGATGCATCGAGTTTGATTTTATTTAAAACTTCATTGATTCCTCTTTGTGTAATCGAATTATTAAGCCTCACAATAATTTTCTTTAAATCATTTTCATCCATAGAGTATGTCCCAGCTTTTTCTCCATCCTCGATATAAATTGCAAGAGGACTATAAGCTGATTCTGCCAATCCATCAAAACATACATTTACAATGTGATACTTTTTCAGTAACAACTGTGCAATTCCCCAGTCAGACAAAACTACTGGAATCCTGAGTTTATTATCTTTTGATGTATAACAATTATACATCGCAATTTCATTTCTAAGATTCATCAAACATTCTGCTTCCATTTCCTCTTCTTCTGGCAAAACAGGATTTGTTTTAATGTAATCACCAATCACCTCTCGCATAATTTCATTCATATTACGTGGAATAGTAACTGTTTTATTATCCATAATGGATACCTTCCTTTCTTAATTTCTATATTTATAAAAAAAGGACGAGCAACAAACGTAGAGATAGCATAAGAAACTCATCCTAATCTTCTACATCTGTTGCCCGTCCAAATTCTAATTCAAAGTCTATTTCAAGTCTATTTCAAAAATTATATCTTTCGATATATAATCCATTGTTTGTGACACTTCTGACTACTTGCTGTCACCACACCACAGTCCTAAAACTCCACCATGCGGGACTGAGGGGCACACATGGTTTCACTGTACGAAATCTTTCAGATGTTTTTATTTAGTTGTATCATCAAAAGCAGCTTTTTTCTTTCTCTCTCTTGACTATGCCATGATTATAAAACATTCTGAAAAGTTCGTCTATTGCCAAAACTTACAAACTTATGTCTATGCCATATCATAAATCACCCCTTTTTTGCCCTCAAAATGATGCCATTTCATTTATGGCAGTACCAGCATTTACAATAATCCTTTGTGCAATTTGACGAATCATTTTTAAAATTTCTTTTCTCCAATATTATTTTATAAATATAATATGAAAAGCAAGCTATTTTATCTCTATATTTCGATTGTACTCTTGATTTTTTCTGCCACTTCCTTTTCTGTTTCATAAATCAAATATGGGAAACACCTCTGAAAATTCATTTTTCGTAGATTTGTCAGTTCTCTTATTCTTTTCCAATTTAATTCATCTCCATTCTTCAACACTTCCTGTACCGCCCACACGACTTTTCTAGCCCAGTATCTAGGATACTCTTCTTTATATTTTTGTATCTCTAAGCGGCATAAAGGTAACTGGCACATTCTTTTTGATGGCAACCCCAACGCTTTTGTAACTGCATACTCTGTTACACGTCCCGGCTTTCCATTCTGTGATTTATCTTCCCTTATCCCAGAAATAGCAGTCTTTACAAGTGGTAAAGTCTCCCTGTCAATCTTTTTCCAGTCACTTCCTTTCTTCTTACTCTGAATATTCTGTTTCCCTATATTATCTTTCTTATATTTTTTGTAGCGTCCTTCTCCAATGCATTTTACAGTATCATAAGAACCGCCAAGCATTTTTGCAATCTCTGGATATTTCATGCCCTGTTCGTGCAACTGATAAATACGCTGTTCAAATTCTTCTATCTGACTGCTTTCTGGTAGCTTTCTGTTTACCAGCTTTTCAGGCTTCACACCTAAAAACATTGCCAGCATACAGACATCCTGCAATCTGTATCTATCGTTGGTAAAAACTTTCTGTATTTGCCAAAGCTCTGTAAAATCGTTGTCCTGTAAATCTCGATAATACCTTGTAAAATCCTGATGTAACTTTCCTATATTTCGCTGTTCTCCACGTAAAGAAAGATACTCTGTCCTTTGCATCTGCATATGAAGAAATTCCCCCACGGATACTTGATTTTCCATGTCTATATCTGTCTGAAACACGTTTATTATGTACTGTGCCAGTTTTAATTCCAACTCATTATTGCAGCTTATAACTTCCTGTGTTTCTGGAATTGCTTCTTCTGCCGGGGTAAATGCCGGAGTCGCTTTTCCACTCACAAGTACCTCTGTAGCTTGCAGATAACATCTGTGTTGTGGACACACTTTAACTCCCTGAATCTGCCCTGTTCTATGCCAGTACGTTTCCCCATATTGCTGTCTGTCCCTTTCTGCACAAACTGGACAATATCTCAGATATTTTGACTTTTTTCTTACTGGTATCGCAAGAAGATTATTATGTTTTCCATCCCTCCTGACAAGTGAGTGAAAAGCGTCTTTTCTTCTTTGATACGGTAAAAACATTGCGTATGCCGGAAACATCGTATGTTTTCTTACAAGAGTTTCCATAGATGCACCAAGTACATCTATGACCTCTTTTTTATAAGCATTGACTAAAAGAACGTCTGGTCTTACTTTTGGATTTTGAAACAGTTCCTCGGATGCAGCACGATAGATTAAATGCCCTGACCTTGCGTAATATCTGCTTAAAACACTATATAATAGCTCATCTTCATACAGTTCCGGCATAAAGCCAATCATACAATCACCTCCACTTGCACATATTCTTTAAGAAGCTCTACAATATCTGTCTTCTCTTTCTTTGCCTGTTTTACTAAGGTCTGGATTAAGTTTTCCTGTATATCTTCTGTTGTCTCGGAAATTACTTTTTCTTTCCGTTTGCTTGCACAGGATTTCTTTTTCGGTTTTCTTCCCTTACCGCATTGTACTGTTGGCTGGATATAGTCATGTAACATTCCCATTCTCTGCTCATAGGCTTCTTGTAAAACCGACATATCAAGGCTTTCCTTTTGGTTTAGAATAGCGATTTCCTGTGCATCGTGTACAAGCGAAACTGCAATACTGATTATCCCGGCACTGTGTTCATAAAGCCATCTGACAATCCCATCTGTAAGTTCTGTATGATGCTTCACATATTGATAGCGAAACAAGGTATCACACACTTTATAGAAATAGGCATCATACGGCAATGCCGTGTATTTTAATCCCAGACTTCTACGTGCTAACTGCATTGCCTGTCCAAAGAAAATCTCACTCTCAGGAGTTCCTATCATTCCTATACTGATTCCACTATTATTGATTAACTGTGTCAGAGAACCTATTAAACTTTTGCCATTCTTGCTGTTTACTACATTCTGGATTTCATCAATAATCAGTAACCCAACGTGATTTAAACAAACCTGACTGACAGACCCAATGAGCATATCTATTGTAGCTCTTGCCCTCAGTGCATTTTTGTAATACGTTGTTTCCAGTTCACCATCGACTTTTCTCAAAATTTCCAGCAACATTCCTTTTACAGAACTATCATAAGGACATTGTACGGTGATACATGGGATGATTTTTACATAAGGTTCTTCTAAGTAAATTATCTGATTTGCCATGATAAGATTTAAGGCTCTGGAAATAGCAGAAGACTTTCCTATACCACTTGTACCAATGATTGTGAAGCTGTCAGAACCGCCAATAATGCCACTGTATTCCTGATTTCCACGGCTGTTCGTTGCTTCATTCATATTTCTTTTATTGCTGTTCATCTGCTGTACCGCCAGCTTTGTTCCTTTTTTCTGTAAAGAACGCAAAATTGCCAGATACAGTTTACTGTAGATTTCTGTGGACATCTGGGATGGAAGATAAATGTTGTACAAATCAGAAAGTTTCATCAAGCGTTCTGCATCTGAACCATTCCGGCATACTTCTTCCTCATATACCGGAAGAATAGACATTTTCTGTATCAATTCTTCTCCTGATAACATCTCAGGCAGTTTTTCAATCAATCTCATCGCATCAAACATTATTCTTCACACTCCTTTACATAATCTTTATGGATACGGTTCTGCTCTTTCTTTCGATTGTTCCGTATATCCTTTAGTCTCAGCGATTTTTGCGGCATTGCCATATTGACTACATTCTCTATATTTCTTGCAAGCTGTACCTGTGCCTGTAAACTTGCTTCACTTCCTGTCTGGATTCTCTCTCTTGTCTTTGTCTGTATTTCCTGTACGGTTTCCAGATTTACTCCATCAAATCGGCTCTCTATCAGTTCAAACTTCACATACCGACCAGATTTTTCTATCATCCATACATTCGATACATCATCTGGATTATAAGCGACTGTAACCTCACCGCCTGTCAGATACTTTTCTGTATAATTATCATGTCGGTATCTTAATTTATTTACCCTAAGTCCAAACCTGCTGAATCTTCCTGTCGTCCGTGGCATCAGGCACATGATAAGTTCTTCTTTTGATACGGTTAGAAGATTTGCTCCGACCTCTTTTTTCCCATAATTCCATATCTCACTTGCATATGGATTTATCTTCTTTTCCAGCATTTCTTTTGTAAAAGGGAAGTTTTCTAATGTTCTGGAAGTATTGTAATAAATGATGCAGTACAGGAGAATCTTTTCAAACTGTTCCAACGTCAGACACGCATCTTTTCTATAATCATGCGAACCTCTTTCCTGAAAGTCTGGTTCTATCACACCTTTTCCCTTTAGATATGGTTTATAGATACTCTGTATCACATCAAAGAACTTTTCTACAGAACCTTTGAGTTCCGGGCGGTACGCTGGAAGATTGATGATAGATACTCCAAGGTCTGTTAGCTGCTCAAAATTCTCAGATGCATACTCCGCACCTTTATCTGTAACAAGTGTTCCCGGAAGTTCTTTACAATTCCAGTCTTTTTCTGTGATGTCGATTCCATATTTTCTACAATGCTCCACCTTATCAGTTATCACATTCAGCATAAGTCCTCTCAGGCTGTAGATGCCACCCTCCCAGCCTAACGAATAACCACAACATATGGAACTGTACGCATCAATACAGGCTGTTAAAACAGGTCTTCCAATCAATTCTCCACGTTCATTTACAAGGTATATATCGCAAATAGTAGAATCCAACATAGCCATTCCTATACTGCTGGCAAACTCCTGTACTCCCTGACCTAACAATGGTCTTCTGTTCCTTTGATATTTTTTCACTCCCTCTCTGGAAATGTAGAAATTTTGCTGCTTCTTTGTCTTTTTATAGAAATATCGGAACTGATGAATGGATGGATGTGGTAACAATGTACCCTCTGCATCTGTATACTTCTCTTTCAGCATCATTGTGTAAGCTGTTGTCAATGTATTCTGGTTCTTTGTGTAAAAGAATTTGTTCAAAGACCATCGCATTATCTTTTCATCTCTGCTCAGTTCTTTTTCTTTCTTTTCTTTCGGGGCAAGTACAGAAATATCCTGATAAACCAAGTATAAACAGAGTGTATTTCGTATTGTCTGTTTGCTGTAATTCTTTAATTCTGCGATTGACCGTATCATCCGGCTGCGTTCTTTTTCATCCCCGATAAAAGGCAAAATCCCGGCTATTAGTGCATAATGTTCCTGTATGTACTTTGATGTAGTGGATAATGCTGTATCTGTTTTCGATGGATAAATGTTGGTGATTTCCCACAATTCCTGTTCTGTCACTGACTTCCAGTCCTTAAACTGTTCTTTGTCTTTCCATTGCGGCATCGTCCTTTTTATACAGTCAATTACAAGAAATGAAGATTCTTTTACTTCTAATATTCTGATAATCTTTGTATTATCCTGACTTCCTAAAATCTTATTCTTCTCCATCAATCACCAGCCCCCAATCCTGTACACCAAGTTTTAACCAATATACCCGGCTTGCATCCAAGAGTTTCACGGTCATAGGTTTCATAAGATATTTTTCCTCTACACACTCCCTCACCATGAGATGGTTTCCTGTTTTCTTACACACAAAATCAGAAGTGTATTCTCCTATTTCCAGACCGTCTAGTAATACATTACATTGTATTTCCTTTATCTCCTGATTTTCTTCCAGCATATCCAGATACTTTTTCTGTATCTCGCTGTACAGTCTGCATACATCTTCACTTTTGCTGACTGATACCTTTTCACAACGTCCTTTGTAATTCTTTTTCCGCATAGTGCTTCTCCTTTCCCAAAAAGAGAGAACTTTTCCCAAAAAAGGATGTTTTTCTCCCAAAAATGAATTGATTTTCCCAAAAACGAATCCTTTTTCCCAAAAATAAAGGCTATTTTCCCAGAAAGAGCTGATTTTCTCCCAAAAAGAGAACCTCACTCCCAAAAATGACTTGTTCTGTTCCTGAAAATCTCATAAGTTACAAAATTGCACTCGCATTTTTTATTACAGAAAAATAAGAACTTTTTCTTCCCAAAAAGGAGAAATACATTTTCTAAAAAAGAAAAATAAATTTCCCAAAAACAAAGAGTTCTTTCCCAAAAAGAGAGTTTTTCTTCCCAAAAACAAGGATTTTTCCTGTTTTCACTTTTGGGAATTTTCAAGCCTGTTTCTGTAAAGCCTTTATTTATGCGGTTTCTGACGGATTTCAATTTTCCCAAAAATCACTTTTAGAAAAAACACTATGTTCATTAACACACTCCATTATCCACTTTTTCGCACTTTCTATTATCCAGTAATAGTGAACTACTTTCCCCACAACACCTCTTTTTCTCCCACAAAAAAAGGCTCCGAACCTACTATGTAGATTCAGAACCTTAAAGTGTATAGATTATTCATTTTTACAAAAAACTGAATAATAAGGTTTGCGAACAAACACATCAAGCTACTCAAACTCTATCGTTCCTGGCGGTTTGCTCGTCAGATCGTAGAATACTCTGTTTACACCTTTGACTTCGTTGATGATTCGGTTCATAACTTTATTAAGTACTTCGTATGGTAACTCAGCGGATTCTGCAGTCATGAAGTCGATTGTCTTTACAGCGCGAAGTGCTACTGCGTAGTCGTAGGTTCTCTCATCGCCCATTACGCCAACGGAGCGCATGTTTGTGAGTGCTGCAAAGTACTGATTGATTTCCTGGTCGAGACCTGCATTCGCGATTTCTTCGCGGTAGATGGCATCGGCATCCTGAACGATCTGTACTTTTTCTGCGGTTACTTCGCCAATGATTCGGATTCCGAGTCCTGGACCTGGGAAAGGCTGGCGGAATACTAACTTTTCAGGGATTCCGAGTTCCAGGCCGGCTTTTCGTACTTCGTCTTTGAAGAGGTCGCGGAGTGGTTCGATGATTTCTTTGAAATCAACGTAGTCAGGGAGTCCTCCTACGTTGTGGTGGGACTTGATTACTGCGGATTCACCGCCAAGGCCGCTTTCTACAACGTCTGGGTAAATGGTTCCCTGTGCGAGGAAGTCTACTGCACCAATCTTCTTAGCTTCTTCTTCGAAAATACGGATGAATTCTTCTCCGATTATCTTACGTTTTGCTTCTGGTTCCGTTACGCCTGCTAACTTATCGTAGTATCTCTGCTGTGCATTAACACGAATGAAGTTTAAGTCGAACTGTCCTTCTGGACCGAATACGCTTTCTACTTCGTCGCCTTCGTCTTTACGGAGAAGACCATGGTCTACGAATACACAAGTTAACTGCTTGCCGATGGCTTTGGATAATAATCCGGCTGCTACGGAGGAGTCTACTCCGCCGGAGAGAGCGAGTAATACTCGTCCATCGCCTACTTTTTCACGAATTTCTTTTACGGTGTTCTCTACAAAGGCATCCATCTTCCAGTCGCCTGCGCATCCGCATACGTTTAATACGAAGTTGGATAACATCTTCGTTCCTTCTACTGTATGAAGTACTTCCGGATGATACTGGATTGCGTATAAGCCTTTATCTGCGTTCTCTGCGGCTGCTACCGGACAGTCCGCTGTATGGGCGCTGATGGTAAATCCCGGAGCTACTTTGGAAATATAGTCAAAGTGACTCATCCAGCAGATTGTCTTTTCTGATACATCTGCAAAGATTTTAGAATCTTTCTTATCTACGAATACTTCAGTTTTTCCGTACTCACGTACCGGCGCTGCTTCTACTTTACCGCCAAGGATATGCATCATAAGCTGTGCGCCGTAGCATAAACCGAGTACAGGGATTCCCAGTTCAAAAAGTTCTTTTGTATAGGTTGGGGAATCTGCCTCGTAGCAGCTGTTTGGTCCACCTGTTAAAATGATTCCCTTTGGGTTCATTGCTTTGATTGTTTCAATGTTTGTTTTATAAGAATAAATCTCACAGTACACGTTACATTCGCGAACGCGGCGTGCAACAAGCTGATTATACTGTCCACCGAAATCTATTACTATAACGGTTTCTCTTTTCAAAGATGTTCCTCCTGTCTTTTATCGTTCTGTACTTTATTCTATAACATTTTCCGTTTGCTTTCTACCCCTAATAGAAAAAAATTTTTTCTTTTGCTCAGATAATAGAAGTCCACCGAGTACTAACAGGATTCCCAAGCCGGATAAAAATGTTATTTTTTCATGTAGAATAATGACGGATGTTACCGCTGTTACTACCGGAGCGAGGTAGATATATACGCTTGTTTTGATTGCTCCAAGTATTCTTACTGCCATGTTCCATGTGACAAAGCAGATGGCGGATGCTCCAAGTCCCAAATAGAAAATGTTGAATAGGTATGCCGGTGTGGCGAAACGGGTCAGATCCCATTTAAAATCAAATATAAATAATGCCGGGATCATAAATAGTATTCCATAGAAAAAGGTTCTTCTTGTTGCCTGAACTACAGAATAACCAAAACTTCCTATTTTTTTGGAAAGTACGGAATAAAATGACCAGATTATTGCCGCACCAACAGAAAGAAGATCTCCAATCGGATTTAAATGCATCGTTGTTCCGCTAAAGCTAATGAGTGAAATTCCAATGAGGGCAATCACACACCCCATGAAAAATGCTGGTCGAAGTTTTCCCTCTTCTTTTAAGAAAATGCTTGCTGTAATTGCGGTAAATACCGGTGCGATTGAAACGATGACTCCTACATTCGATGCCTGTGAATAAGTAAGTGCTACATTTTCCATTAAATAATACAGTGTCATTCCGGTAAGTCCTGCTGCTGCAAATGTCAGCTCCTGCTTCCAGCTTTTAAATGGCAGGCGGTGCGGATTCATAATCCACAGTAGAATAAATCCCATGACAAAACGGAAAAACAAAATCTCTACTGGCTGAAATGCCTGAAGCAAGATTTTTGTAGAAATGAACGTTGTTCCCCAGATAAAAATCGTAAAAATGGCAAGAGCATGACCAAATGCTTTTTTATTTTCCATATTTTCCTCCTCTTTAGTTTTTATAATCTTCTCTCATTTTAAATACACTCTCACCATTGTATCTCAAACTTGCAAAAAAGTCATGGGCGAAAAAATATTTTTATTTTGTGTTGACATTTTCTCGTCCTGCATGTATTATTGTATTAATCACTTAGTACAATAATACAGAACTTTATTGTAAGGAATTTATTACATTTTCCTGCAAAATAGAATTGTATCAGATGTGAGATGACGCGCAGCTTGCAGAAAAAATGCCGAGGCATTCTTGAATGTAAGTGTTGATAACTTAAAGGAGGTGTTATAAATGTCTTGGAATCTTGACTCCAGCCGTCCAATTTACGCTCAGATTATCGAGAAAGTATCGCTGGATATTGTATCAGGCAAATATCAGCCGGGCGACAAACTTCCTTCGGTCAGAGATTTAGCTGCTCAGGCGGGGGTAAATCCCAACACAATGCAGAAAGCTCTTTCCGAATTAGAAAGAGAGAACCTGGTTCATTCCGCAAGAACAAGCGGGCGATTTATTACAGAGGACAAAGCTATGATTGAAAAAATGAGAGAGGAACTGGCATCCACACAAATCAAAGAATTTCTTAATAAAATGTCACAGATGGGATTTGATTACGAAAAGACAATCACTTTACTTGAAAAACTCGGAAAGGAGAATCAAAAATGAGTACGATTCTGGAATGTAAAAATCTATCCAAAAAATATGGACGCAAACAGGCACTCGACAATATTACTCTTTCCTTAGAATCCGGTAAAATTATCGGTCTTCTCGGGCCAAATGGCAGTGGAAAGACTACTTTAATCAAGTTAATCAACGGATTACTTGCTCCAACAGGCGGAAAACTTTTTATCAATGGAAATACCCCTGGAGTCGAATCGAAAAAAATCGTCTCCTATCTCCCGGAGCGTACCTACTTAGATGAAACACAGAAAGTTTCAGAAGCAATTACATTATTTGAGGACTTTTATGAAGACTTCGACAGAAGCCGGGCAATTTCCATGTTAGAAAAGTTAAACATTGATTCAAATGCCCGAATCAAAACCCTTTCGAAAGGAACAAAAGAAAAAGTACAGCTAATCCTTGTCATGAGCCGCCGCGCTAAACTTTACTGTCTCGATGAGCCGATTGCCGGAGTGGATCCCGCTGCAAGAGATTATATTTTAAGTACGATTATCAACAATTACGAACCCGATTCCACCATCTTCATCTCCACACATCTTATTTCTGACGTGGAAAATATTTTGGATGAAGTTGTTTTTATCAAAAACGGACATATCGTCCTGAAAAATGATGTGGAAGATATTCGTTTTAATCAGGGAAAATCAGTAGATGTATTATTCCGGGAGGTATTCAAATGTTAGGAAAATTATTTAAATATGAATGGCGTTCTATTTCAAAGCTTCTACTGCCAATTCATGGATTCGTGTTATTATTTGCCCTCTTATCCCGCTTTTATTTTACAATAAGCGGAGGAACAGACGCTTTATTAAACACCGATTCCACTATCATAGGTACATTGACAATGCTTCTTATTTTTGCTCTTGTTATTGTCATTTCAAGTATTGCTATCTTTACTTATATATATAGCGGCTATCATTTTTATAAAAATGTATTTACCGACCAGGGCTACCTTACAAATACCCTGCCTGTAACACCATCACAGCTCTTACTTTCAAAAGAACTTGCTGCTTTACTATGGCTTCTTATTGACGTTGTAGTTATCAGCATATCTATCTTTATTTTGGTAGGAAGTACAGAGCTTTTCTCTAACTTTAGTATTTTCTGGCGCACTCTGATGCGCTATGCAAGCCAGACACCGCTCTTTACAACATTAGTTATTATCGCCCTTGTTCTAGCACCATTCCTGCTAATTGATATACTGTTTTTCAGTATCACCCTTGGAAACCTTGCCTCCAGCCACAAAGTACTTGCTTCCATTGGGGCATATGTTGGAATTTATGTTGTTCAGCAGATATTTGGATTAATCCAGCTTGTAGTCTGGGGATACTTCGGCAGCACTACAATTATGCGGGTGAATATTTACAGCAATAACTACTTCTTTAAAACTTTCCTTAATCCAATTCTGATTACAGGACTTATCTTTAATATTATTCTGATTGCCGTATGCTGGATGGGAAGTAAATACATCATGACGAAGAGACTGAATCTTCAATAGAAAAATTCTGATTTGTGAGGTTACGGAGCAGACGAACTCCTGAAAGTCTCCCTCAAATCTTTCTCAAAACAATTTCTGAGTTTGCATAGGCAGCCAAAGACAGCTCCCAAAGAGAGAGCATACCTTATATTTGTGGCCTCGGAGCAAGATTTGGATACGAGCGTGTATAAGCGAGTATTCAAACCGCCGCGACTAAAGTCACAAATATAAGGTATGGTCTCTTTTTGGGAGCGTCTCTTTTGCCTACGGCAATCAGAAATCGACCTATAGAATTACATATTCCTTATATTTTTTGAGGTCTTTAAGCAGACAGCTCATCGTTATTTTCGTTCCCTCTGCCTCATATTCCGTTTCTTTTACAGTTGCATTTTCATTGAAATAAGACACCAATGCCCCTTCCGTATACGGAATCAGCATCGTACATTCTACATAATCCTGATAAATATGGTTAGAAATAAGCTGTACGAGTTCTTCTAAACCAATATTCTGTCCGGCTGCCATATAGATGCAGTCTTTTCCGATATGTGGAAGCTCTGCTGGAACATCTTCTCTCCCATTTGCCTTCGCAATATCGCATTTATTAAAGACATGAATACATGGAATCTCATCTGCGCCAAGTTCTTTTAATGTCTCACGAGTAACTTCCATATGCTCCATATAATGTTCATCAGAATAATCCACAACTTCTAATAACAGATTGGCATATTTCACTTCTTCTAATGTCGAATGAAACGCTTCTACCAGATTATGTGGAAGCTTACTGATAAATCCGACCGTATCAGAGAGAAGAAACTCCCTCTTGTCCGGCAGATGAATCTTACGGACTGTCGTATCCAGGGTGGCAAAAAGCATATTTTTCGCCATAACTTTTCTATCTTCCTTTTTCTCCTCATTTTCTTCATATTTATCAATAAATGCATTTAAAAGAGTGGACTTTCCCGCATTCGTATATCCGACTAAAGCAACCTGGGGGATTCCCTGAACCAGACGACGCTTTCTTTGCGTTTCTCTGTTCTTCTCTACCTCACGCAGTTCCTTTTTCAGTTCACTGATTCGATGACGAATCTTTCTTTTATCTAATTCCAGCTTCTTCTCTCCGGCACCTTTATTAGAAAGGCCACCGCTTCCGCCACCCTGACGGCTCAATATCTCGCCCATTCCGGCAAGTCTCGGAAGCTCATACTGAAGCCTTGCCGTCTCTACCTGAATCTGCGCTTCTCTCGTTCTTGCTCGTGAAGAGAAAATCTGCAAGATCAAATGGGTACGGTCAAACACAGGCCGTTCAATAATATCTTTTAAATTACGAAGCTGCATTGGAGATAAGGTATTATCAAAAATGACAACATCCGCTTCCAACATATGGACAACTGCCTTAATCTCCTCTACACGCCCTGTACCTACGTATACACCTGTATTAATCTGGCTGACATTCTGTGTCTCCACCCCGACAACTTCCATGTCGCAGGCTTCCGCCAGACTTTCTAACTCCTTTAATGCCGTTTCAAACTCCGGATCATTATTTAAATTCACACCGACAAGCAGTGCCTTTGTTCTTTCTTCCAAATAGATACCCCTTTCATGGTAAAATGTCTCTCTTGCAAAATAAGTGACCAGCTTCTGAGTTGTATAATACCTGTATCGCCCCCACTCGTCAACTGTTAAAATACTAAGTTGTAGATTTAGGATAGACGAAAAAAGAAATACTACCCTATCCCATCTGCTCTGTAGTCGCTGTGTTTAAAATGCTCATTCGCATCTTAAACACGCTCCGAAGCCGCATCTGGGATAGGGTAGTATTTCTTTTTTCTGACTAATCTAAATCTACAGTTGGTGAGAATGGGGGATTAAATACTAATTTATTTGAGGGGCTAAAGAAACGAAAAGCAAAAATTTTATATAGAAGAAAATATGAAGATAGTCGCTTCGTAGAAAATGCCTGACCGGCATTTTTACTGGCTCCGACATCATATTTTCTTCTATATAAAATTTTTGCTTTTCTGTCCTTTGGCTCCAGATGAAAATTCGTATTTAAATCTTGGATGGGAATAAGGAGATTGCCCAGAAAGCTATGATTGTAAAACAGAGATGGTATATTATAGGGAATATGATATAGTATAATTACAAATGATAAAGTGTATCGGAGAGGAAGATAAAAAAAATGAATTTTACAACATTATGCTATATAGAAAAAGGAAATAAATATCTTATGCTTCATCGAATATCAAAAAAGAAAGATGGTAATAAAGATAAATGGATTGGGGTAGGGGGACATTTTGAAAAAGGAGAAAGTCCAGAAGACTGTCTTTTACGGGAAGTAAAAGAGGAAACAGGATTAGAGCTTACATCCTATCAATTTCGAGGAATCGTTACTTTTATATCGGATGAGTGGCCAGATGAATATATGTGTCTATATACAGCAGATAAGTATACGGGAGACATCGGAAACTGCGATGAGGGGGAACTTGTCTGGGTGGAAAAAGAAAAAATTATGGATTTAAACATATGGGAAGGTGATAAGATCTTTTTAAAGCTTCTGATGGAAAATCAACCATTTTTTTCATTGAAATTAGAATATAAAGGAGATAAACTAATAAACACAGTCTTAAATAAATACTAAGTTGCTGGGGACACAGACGCCGCTTTAGTAGAAGATATTGAGCTGAATTGTAGTTAGTCTTCTAAAGAAAAAAGAATGGTTATAAGTTTGATTTTGTTCCGTTGCGCTAAGCATTCCATTCTGCCCAGAAAAACAGGAACTTGGGAAAAACGAGTCCCAAGTTCCTATGGTCAGAATTCCATAGCGCAAAGTCACAAAACGCAATACTTATAACCATTCTTTTTTCTTTACCATAGTTTTCTTACAATTCAGCAGGAAATTTTGTTTCAGAGGCTGACAGTTTAATATTCAAGTCGAGCCGTCGCGAGACTTGGCGCGTGATTCTGGTCAGCGTAAGCTGAGATAAATAACAAATTAGTGATTTATGTTGGAAAGATAACAATTTGAGTGTCAATCCTTTAGAATTTAATTTTCCGGAAGACCATAGCCTTCTGGCACATTCCATGTTGTTAAACCGTAGATTTAGATAGTCAGAAAAAAGAAATAATACCATATCCCAGATGCGGCTTCGGAGCGTGTTTAAGATGCGAACGAGCATTTTAAACACAGCGACTACAGAGCAGATGGGATATGGTATTATTTCTTTTTTCGTCTACACGAAATCTACAAATTCGTATTTAAATATTTCCTCAGGTATTTTCCCGTATAGGATCTCGGTTCGTCTGCGACTTCTTCCGGGGTGCCGCAGGTTACCATCGTTCCGCCGCCTTCGCCGCCTTCTGGTCCCATATCTATGATGTAATCCGCTGTTTTGATTACTTCTAAGTTATGCTCTATGACGACAACGGTATTGCCACCTTCTGTTAAACGCTGTAAAATGTCTACTAATTTATGAACGTCTGCAAAGTGCAGTCCTGTTGTTGGCTCATCTAAGACATAAATAGTCTTGCCGGTGCTCTGACGGCTTAGTTCTGTCGCAAGCTTTACTCGCTGTGCTTCTCCACCGGAAAGGGTCGTGGATGGCTGTCCTAACTTAATGTAAGAGAGTCCTACATCCCGTAATGTTTCTATCTTTCTTCGGATTGATGGTACGCTCTCAAAGAATTCGCAGGCTTCATCGACGTTCATGTCTAATACTTCAAAGATATTCTTACCCTTGTACTTTACTTCTAATGTTTCTCTGTTATACCGCTTTCCATGACAAACTTCACAAGGGACATATACATCTGGAAGGAACTGCATTTCAATCTTTAAAATACCGTCACCGGCACAGGCTTCACAGCGGCCTCCCTTTTTATTGAAGCTGAAGCGTCCTTTATCGTATCCTCTTGCTTTGGCATCTTTTGTCATGGCAAATAGTTCCCGGATATGATCGAACACGCCTGTATAGGTTGCCGGATTAGAACGAGGGGTACGGCCGATCGGAGACTGGTCAATATTGATAATCTTATCTAACTGTTCTGTTCCTTCGATTTCTTTATGTTTACCTGGCTTGATCCGGGCCCGGTTTAATACACAGGCAAGCTTCTTATAGAGAATCTCATTGACAAGGGAACTCTTTCCAGAGCCGGAGACTCCTGTGACGCAGGTAAATACACCTAATGGGAACTTCACATCAATATTCTTTAAATTATTTTCCTGTGCGCCTTTTACGGTGAGGTAGCCTTGTGGCTGTCTGCGTACTTCCGGAAGTGGAATCTTCCTTTTCCCGCTAAGGTAGGCACCGGTAATCGAGTTTGGATTATCCATCAGTTCCTGTGCTGTTCCGATTGCAACGACTTCTCCACCATTCTCGCCTGCTAACGGTCCGATATCCACTATACAATCTGCTTCTCGCATCGTATCTTCATCATGTTCTACGACAATGAGGGAATTTCCCAGGTCACGCAGGCGCTTTAAGGCTGAAATAAGCTTATCATTATCTCTTTGATGTAGCCCGATACTTGGTTCATCAAGAATATATGCTACACCGACAAGCCCGGAACCGATCTGGGTTGCAAGACGGATTCGCTGTGCTTCTCCACCAGAAAGGGTTCCTGTTGGCTGGGAAAGGCTTAAATAGTCAAGACCGACATCATTCAGGAAGCCGATTCGTCCACGTATTTCTCTTAATACCTGCTTTCCGATCAACTGTTGTCTTTCGGTAAGCTGAATCTCATTAAAATAAGAAATCAAACGCTTTACAGAAAGCTTTGTAAGCTCAGAGATGTTGTACTCTCCTACTGTTACTGCTAATGACTCTGGCTTTAAACGCTGCCCATGACAACTATCGCATGGTGTTACCGTCATAAAGTTTTCATACTCTGCTCTTTGGCGTTCTGAATGATTCTCTCTGTAGCGGCGCTGCACGTTACGGATCAGCCCTTCAAACGCAACATCATATATACCTTCTCCGCGCTTTCCTTTATAATATACCTTTACTTCATGACCATTGGTTCCATGAATGATCACATCCTGTGCTTCCTGACTCAGATCACAAAATGGTGTATTTAGATCAAAATGATATTCTTTTGCTAATGCATCAAGGATTGCTCTTGTGTAACTCTTGGCATCTGTACAGGACTGCCACCCCATCACTGTGATTGCTCCATCTGCGATGCTCAATTTTTTATCTGGAATCATAAGATCAATGTCAAATTCCATCTTAAAACCAAGTCCATGACAGACCGGACAGGCACCAAACGGATTATTAAAAGAAAAACTTCTTGGTTCAATCTCGTCAATACTGATTCCACAGTCCGGACAGGAAAAACTCTGACTGAAGTTCAGCTGTTCTTTCCCAACGACATCAACAAGAAGAATACCTCCAGTAAGCTTCATTACTGTTTCGATCGAATCTGTCAGACGATTCTCAATTCCTTCCTTTATCATAAGGCGGTCTACGATAATTTCAATATTATGTTTCTTATTCTTCTCTAACTGAATCTCTTCCGACAGATCATAAAGATTCCCGTCAATGCGAACACGCACATAGCCGCTCTTCTTCGCATCCTTTAAAATCTTGACATGCTCACCCTTTCTTCCTCTTACAATCGGTGCCAGCAGCTGAATCTTCGTTCTGTCCGGAAGCTTCATCAAAATATCTACAATCTGGTCTACCGTCTGCTTGGAAATGACCTTCCCACACTTTGGACAGTGCGGAATTCCAACTCTTGCATAAAGAAGTCTCAGATAATCATAAATTTCCGTTACGGTACCAACCGTAGATCGTGGATTCCGGTTCGTAGACTTCTGATCGATTGAAATTGCAGGAGATAATCCCTGAATATCATCTACATCTGGTTTTTCCATCTGGCCTAAGAACTGTCTTGCATAAGAAGAAAGAGACTCCATATATCGCCGCTGTCCTTCCGCATAAATCGTATCAAATGCCAGGGATGACTTACCGGAACCCGAAAGTCCTGTCAGTACTACAAATTCATTCCTTGGTATATCTATATTAATATTCTTAAGGTTGTGCTCCCGCGCCCCTCGAATACGAATGTACTCCTTCTTTTCACTCATTCACTTTATCCTTTCCCAATTAGATATATCTCTTTATCAAATGTAGCTCTCTTAATTCAAGAATGCCTCTGCTTTCTTGCTCTCCACCTACAGAGGTGGAGTCATCTCATATCTGATATATCTCTTTCAAATGTATCTCTAAAAACAAAAATCTATTAATCCTCATAATCCCGCAGTGCGATCTTGTACTTCTTCAGTTCATCTCGAAGCTCTGCTGCCTCTTCAAAGTTCAGCTCTGCTGCCGCCTTATTCATCTTCTTCGTGAGCTTTGCTATCATTTCCGTAAGCTCTTTACGGTTCATAGATTCTCTGTCTTTCTTTAAAGCACTGCCTTTTGTATGCTTTCCACCAATACCATCCATGCTGTCATCACTGTCATTCGTAATTGAGATAACATCACGTACCGCCTTCTGAATCGTTGTCGGAGTAATGCCATGTTCCTCATTATAGGCCATCTGAATCTCACGACGGCGCTTCGTCTCTGTGATTGCCGCACGCATAGAATCTGTGATCGTATCACCATACATAATAACGTGACCTTCTGCGTTTCTCGCAGCACGACCAACCGTCTGCACAAGAGAAGTTTCCGAACGCAAAAATCCCTCTTTATCCGCATCAAGAATCGCGATAAGTGTCACTTCTGGAATATCAAGGCCCTCTCTTAAAAGATTAATCCCTACAAGAACATCAAATACATCCATCCGCAAATCTCGTACAATCTCAATTCGCTCTAACGTATCAATATCAGAATGTAGATACTTGACACGAATATCAAGTTCCTTCATATAGGCGGTCAGATCTTCTGCCATCCGCTTCGTTAAAGTAGTCACCAGAACCTTATGCTTCTTCTCTACTTCCTTATTAATCTCACTGATCAGATCATCAATCTGCCCCTCCACCGGACGAACATCGATTGGCGGATCAAGAAGACCTGTCGGACGGATAATCTGCTCCGCACGAAGCATCTCATGCTCCCCTTCGTAAACATTCGGTGTCGCAGAAACAAATAGCATCTGATCAATTCGTTCTTCAAATTCATCAAAATTAAGCGGACGGTTATCAAGAGCAGATGGCAAACGGAATCCAAAATCAACTAATGTCTGCTTTCTGGAACGGTCCCCGGCATACATCCCTCTTACCTGCGGAATCGTGATATGGGACTCATCCACGATCATAAGGAAGTCATCCCCAAAGAAATCGATCAGCGTATATGGCGCCTTCCCAGGCTCTAATCCGGTAAGATGTCTGGAATAATTCTCGATTCCGGAACAAAAACCAGTCTCCTTCAGCATCTCCATATCAAAGTTCGTCCGCTCGGAAATCCGCTGTGCCTCCAAAAGTTGGTCATTCTCCTTAAAATACTCTACTCTTTCATCGAGTTCTTCCTTAATCGTCTTCACTGCACGCTCAATCTGCTCCTGTGGCACAACATAATGAGAAGCCGGGAAAATAGCCGCAAAATTAAGACTTGCCTTAATCTCACCTGTCAGTACATCCACCTGCATGATCCGATCAATCTCATCACCAAAAAATTCAATATGAATCGCATCCTCAAAAGTAGAAACAGGAACAACCTCCAGTACATCTCCGCGTACACGAAAACTTCCTCTCTTAAAATCAAGTTCATTACGTACATACTGAATATCAATCAGCCGACGGACAACTTCATCCCTGTCAATCTCCATCCCCGGACGCAGTGAGATCATCATCTTCGCATAATCATTCTTACTACCGATTCCATAAATACAGGAAACAGAAGAAACAACAATAACATCCTTCCGCTCGATCAAAGCCGCTGTCGCACTATGACGCAGCTTATCAATCTCATCATTAATCGAAGAATCCTTCTCTATATATGTATCTGTAGAAGGAACATAGGCTTCCGGCTGATAATAATCATAATAGGAGACAAAATACTCCACTGCATTATGCGGAAAAAATGCCTTAAACTCACTGTAAAGCTGTGCTGCCAGTGTCTTATTATGCGCTAAGATCAACGTCGGCTTATTCAACTGTGCAATAACATTCGCCATAGTAAATGTCTTACCGGAACCGGTAACACCAAGCAAAGTCTCAAACTGATTCCCTTCTTTAAACCCTTCTACCAGTTGTTCGATCGCCTTCGGCTGATCACCGGTCGGCGCAAACTCAGACACTAATTCAAAATGATCCATGAAGCATCTTACCTCCCTCTTCATCGTAGTATGCTTCCGATTATATCAAATATACGAACAAATGTACATACCAAAATCCAAATATTTGTTCTGATTTAATGTCTTCCGCTTGGATTATTCATCTTATCGTATCGCAATTCATCTAAACTTCCTTATCTAGCTCTTTCTTAAATTGCTCAGCTGTCATGTTCACCTTGGCCGCTGCACTCACAACAGATAAGGTTCCATCCTTTACTAATTCTTTGAGCATCTGGATTTTTCCTTCTGCTTTTCCTTCTAATCGGCTTTCGTTAATCATATCTTTTACTGCTTCACACACATTTATCTTGTCATGGGACACTTATACGGGAATAGTGGTTTTATACCGTCTAACAACAGTTCCCTTGCAATAGCTGGCGTCCGGTATCCGGCATCCGCAATTACCATAGATGGTGTGAAGTTTTTTTAGTTCATTTTCATACCAGAGAGCTTGTTCATGAGCAACTCTCTTCCTCATTTTTTTACTATTTGCGCAGGCTTTTACATGAGTTGCATCAACAAATATCTGTTCCGTATCTACAAGCTTGTACTTCATGTATTCTTCAAGAATCCTGAAAAAAATCTGCTCAAAAAGATCGGTATCTTTAAAACGACGCGTATAGTTTTTACCAAATGTAGAGAAATGAGGAACGGAATCCATCATATCCAGTCCAAGAAACCAGCGGTAAGCAACATTTACTTCAATCTCTTTCATTGTTTGCTGCATGCTTTTTATTCCGTAAAGATACTGAATAAATGGGATTTTTATAAGCATGACAGGATCTATGCTTGGTCGTCCGTTATTAGGATAGTATTTTTCTTCTATCAAGTCATAAATGAAGGACCAATCAATAGCCTTATCGATTAACCGCAACATATGGTTTTGTGGAACCATGTCATCCATACAGAACATAGGCATTTGTCCTCTCTTTTTATCCGCATTTCCCGTCATCATTCCGAATATCATCAATAATCCGACCTATATTACACGTAATCTGTCCTTTACACTGATGAATATCCTCATTGATTTTCTTTTCCTGTTCAATAGCAATCTCTATATTCTTCGCCAGTTCCCCAATTGCAGAATTCTTTTTGGAATTAATTCCCGTTCTGGCTAGTAACAACTTATAGATAAATGTCTGATGTCCATCTTTTTCATTTTGGATAATCTGTTCGGTATTTGGTTCAATATCATCTTCGTATGAATTTTCATAATGTAACAGCAGGAACAATTCAAATGCCGGATTGCTGACCGCTAATATATTATTCTTTTCACCTTCTGCTACCAATTCATCATAATCAAGTACTTTTTCTTCAAAAATATCCCCATCAAATACAACAATCATCTTATCCCGTTCTTTATCAAATGCTATTTCTGGATTTTCTTTCTGATTTTCTGCGAACTCAATCAAACGTCTTGGAAATGAAATATCCCTGTCACCCTCTGTTTTTTCAAGTAACCGGATATCGATTAATGGATGAATATTTAACTCTTTTCGTATATCAATTAACTTTTTGAAATACCATGTTTCGGTATTAGCACCCTCACATATGAAAAAATATTTACGATAAGGCTCAATCTGCTCTTCTTCATCTGTAGTTCTGCTATTCCAATTCGTATAACTTCTTACTGGAGCCAAGGCTACTCCTCCTCTCTCGATGCAGAAATACTTTCTACACTGTCGCGGCAGTCGTCAGGTGCCTGTGCAAGCACATCCGTCTGACTCGTTGCTCGCGCAAAATCAAATGTTGAAAATACCGGTATCGCACCATATCTTCCTTCCAGATATGCCTTGCTCAACACTTTATCATACCTCTCCTTAAAACGATCTAAGGAATAAATAGAGCTTGCATTTTCTGCGTTACGTTCTACAAACCAGATTTCATCCCTTCTAAAAATAGCCTGATCCATAATGGATGATTCATGTGTAGTGAACAATAGCTGCATACGCTGCTCATCATGTAGCTGCATAAACAATTGCAAAAATCGTTCTGTCAGCTTCGGATGTAAGCTTCTCTCCAATTCATCCACAATATAAAGAACGTCTTCTCGTTTATTCAACAGCATATCCATCAAATCGAATAATCTTCTTGTTCCATCAGACTCTTCATCAAAACCGAACTCATAAAATGACTTATTATGCTGCAACCGGATTGTTGTGACCTTCGGTTCAGAATGTCCTTCAACTTCGATATTAAAGAAAGTTTCCTTCGACCTCATCGTCATTCTGAATGATGATTCTTCCTGCTCTTCTACTCTATTTTTTACATGCTGCATCATCTTATCAAATACTGATTTTGGCAATACATTTGATAACTCATCCAATGTAATTTCTTCAATTTTCACCTGGCTGATACCCGTATCAAATGTTTTGATCAATTTGTTAATCAACTTCAGCGAATTATCATCATAATAATATTCCAGATCAATTAATGGTATATCCGGTGTAATAATTGAAATATGGTTCTGAATCCAGTCGTATACATCCCGGAAGAACAACAATTTAGATCGTGTGCTATATTTTTTTCCGCGATTCATTTCTGTCAGGAACAAAGATGTTTCATTTCCTTCAAAATCATCTGCATAAGTTTCAAATTTATTTTTTTCTGTGTTTGTCAGCGTAATGCCATCATTTAACACCGGACGTTTACTTCCTTCTCGCTCAAAGAGACATTTGGCTGAACCATTCTGATATAATTCATATAACCATTCTCCGGTTACTTTTCGTCTACTTAAAACTGCCGAAAATCCATAAGCATAAAATTTGTCACCTACAGTAATCTGAATTTCAAAACTACTTTCTCGTTCCTTATTCTCCTGTCGATTCTTACAAAACATCTGTGTAGCTTCTATTGGAATACCATTGCAGACACTGTCTTTAAAAAATTTAAAGAACAATGCCAGATTGGTCTTTCCAGATGCATTTGCTCCATAAACGACTGCATATTTTAATAACTGGGTACTTTTTATCTTTAACCTGTGATTTGCATTTGTTCGTATTTTATTCGAGGAAATCATTGTCAGCTCTGCTGCTTTATCAAAAGATTTAAAATTTTCAACACTTACTTTTACTAACATTCTTATACACCTCCACCTTTATTATATGTTTTACTCTTCTCTCAGTCAATATAAATTTGCTTATTTAGAGATTTTTTCGTTATATATTGTTCTTTTTTCTATTTTTAACAATTTTATTTTGAGTTATGCATATAATATCAATGTATAAGTCAGCTTTAGGATTTAGCTGTCTCTGCACCTTACCGATTGTTTTCATTAACTGTGTCATACCCTTTAATGGAAGATAATGAGCCTGAACCGGAACAATTACACTGTCTGCGGCAACTAATGCATTAATAGTCAACATTCCCAGACTAGGCATACAATCAATCAGGATATAATCATAATCCTTTTTCAAATCTGACAGATACAGCTTTAAAGTCTGCTCTCTGCTCATGGCATTTACCAATGAGATTTCCATTCCCGATAGCTCGATGTTGGTTGGAATAATGTCTACTCCTTCTTCATGGTGTAAAATGCCTTCATTATACACAAACAGTTCGTCTTGTAATATCTTCTTCATTTGTGTTTCCAATGTAATCGGAAGACTGTCTGAATCAGTCCACCCTAATGCGGTTGTTAAATCTCCCTGTGGATCAGCATCGACCAATAATACTTTCCGCCCCTGATGTGCAAGACCGATTCCCAGATTTAATGTTGTTGTGGTCTTAGCTGTTCCTCCCTTCTGATTTGCAAGGGCGATTACTTTACACTTTGTCATATGGTTTCCTCCTTCCTCGAAAAATTTAATAGCCAATCCTTTTTACGGGACTGGCTATGTATAAAAGTTCAATAAAAAAACAACTGGTTCTTATTCGAACCAATCGTTTTTCATTACTTTAATTTTAAATTATCATACTCACAATTATTACTTATATTTCATCAAAAATACTACAAAAATTCTCATGACAATTTGTTTTGTCCTCTAATTCCACATCAATACATTTCCCACATTTAGGGCATTTATAAATTGTAGTTTCATTTCCACAATTCAAACACATCCCCCTCATATAATTATTATTACACTCAATGTTAGCAGCATCAAAAATAACCATACTTTTCCCGCAATCCCCACACTCTGCATATCCATAAAAGTGGAAATCTGAAAAAACATTAAAGCATCGAGCACATTTAAAATCCGGTGTTAAAGTTCTCGTCAAGCAATCTGGACATATGTATACTTCATCATATTCTTTACGCAAAAAATCCTCCAATTCTTTTATATAGAATGAATTTTCAAGTAATTTTGAATATTCATTTTCATTTAAATATTCTTGCATAAAAATTCTATCTTCTGTAATTTCTGCACTCATTAAAATTCCCAAGACATGTATTAATGTATATATTATTTCTTTTTCAATATCTTGCTTTTCATCTACGCTAAAATGATATGAAGAGTGTAAAACACAATTCCTATATTTCTGAAACATTTCCATATACTTATATTCTTTGCGATTAAAGCCAAATAAATATCCCTTCCCTTTTATGTAATTCTTTATATCGTCATATTCTCTAACTTTTAATTTATTTGCCAAGTATAATTCTTCTAATTCAGAATCTTTTAATTCCTTTTGTTTATTAATCAGAATTGTTCTAATTCCATACTGCGATGTCACCGATGATTTTAACGCTAATTCCAAAGCAAATTGCAAATTAACAATAGATTGAACCATATTTACATGATAATCCAGCCCTTCGTTAAAATATTTGATAGCAGAATCCAAAAAAATCACTGCATTTTTAAATAATGAACGAGCAAATTCTTTTTCGTACTTCATATTATATTAATCTCCCATAAATCAATTATATATCATTTTTTATCTCGGAAAGTAACACACTTTTCTCTAAAGGATTCGTCTAAAATGAATTCTTAAATTCCACTGTCCGTATTATCAATTTTTATTTTCTCTAAAGGTAATTTTTTAAATAAGATTAAGACCTTTTTAGACACTTCTCCCAAATTTTTTATTTCCTCTAACAAGTAATCTGCTTCTTCTTGTGCATCATTAGCCAATTCTGCAAAAATCTCATTTGCAATGTCCATAGCCTTATCTACATAGTACTCCAAATTCTCATCATATGCATCTGCATAATGATCATTGATATATTCATCTATAATATCTTGTCCATCATATTTTGCCAATTCTTCAATATTTCCCCCAAACAAAGTCTTGATATTTCCAATGATATTCTCTGCTTTTTCTATTACATCATCTAAATTATCAACTCCTTCTTCTGAAAATGCTCTCATATTAAAAATCTTATTAACATTCTTCAATAAATCCACATATTGATTACATATCTCCTCTGTCTTTTCCATTTCTTTAACAGACAATGTCGGATCTGTTGTATTATAATACCATCTTTCAATCCCTCTATGATCGGCTAACAAATAAAATGTTTGTAAATATTCCTCATACATTTCTCCAAACATCGCGATACTCTTTCTAATAGCTACTTCAAAAAACAAAATTTCTTCATCTGTTTTATATTCACTTGAGCTTTCTACAATCCAAGGAAAAATCTCTTCTTCTAAAAATTCGATAAATTCTGCATCTCTACTTATAAAACCAGATTCAAAATTATCTGCACTTTCTTCTGAAAAATTTGATGATCCTATATATGCAATATTATTAGTCATTATAATTTTTGCATGATTTGAAAAACAAAAATAAACTTCTGCCTTTTCAGCAATTTTCGCTGGTGATAATTTACTTTTATATAATGATATATTTTTTCTTGCTTTACTTTTATAATACTCCCCAAAATATTTTTCCCAACGCCCTGGAATATTTGAAACAATACATATTTCTGTATCTTCATCACATTTCTTTAACGCCTTCAATAAATCACTTTTATCTTTTGAAATATTATAAGTTAAAATGTGTATACTACTCGCTTCTTCAAAATCCTCAATAACTTCTGCATAAGTTAATTCATCTTTAGACATAACAAATTCTGTATTCTCAATTTTAGTACTCTTTATCATGGCTTTTATCCCCCATTAATCTATTTCATATTATTTCATTTTAAGTATATCAACTCTTCAACCCCTATACACTAATTTTCTCAAATTATATAATAAAAAAGCAGGCAATGAAAAGTCACAAAACCTCTTCATCCACCCGCTTTTCACCTATATTCCACCACTACCGCTTCCACAACATCTGGATGTTCAACCACACACATACCACAAAATACCACTTTTTTTCAATCTCCGTCTACTAGGAGACAAAATACTCCACTGCATTATGCGGAAAAAATGCCTTAAACTCACTGTAAAGCTGTGCTGCCAGCGTCTTATTATGCGCTAAGATCAACGTCGGCTTATTCAACTGTGCAATAACATTCGCCATAGTAAATGTCTTACCGGAACCGGTAACACCAAGCAAAGTCTCAAACTGATTCCCTTCTTTAAACCCTTCTACCAGTTGTTCGATCGCCTGCGGCTGATCGCCGGTCGGCGCAAACTCAGACACTAATTCAAAATGATCCATGAAGCATCTTACCTCCCTCTTCATCGTAGTATGCTTCCGATTATATCAAATATACGAACAAATGTACATACCAAAATCCAAATATTTGTTCTGATTTAATGTCTTCCGCTTGAATTATTCATCTTATCGTATCGCACTTCACCTAAACTTCCTTATCCAGCTCTTTCTTAAATTGCTCAGCTGTCATGTTCGCCTTGGCTGCTGCCTTCACAACAGATAAGGTTCCATCCTTTACTAATTCTTTGAGCATCTGGATTTTTCCTTCTGCTTTTCCCTCAACCCTTCCTTCTGCTTTTCCTTCTGCTCTTCCTTCTAATCGGCTTTCGTTAATCATATCTTTTACTGCTTCACACACATTTATCTCCCCCTTTCCTTCTGGAACATAGATCGGTGTTTTTGTTATGTCCCGTATCACTCGTGCCGCATCATTATCCATATTCTGCATCTGGCTGTTATTTAAGAATCTGGACAATTCCTTCTTATCCTTTGAATACTTGATATATCCCAATACGCCTTTTAGGTTCGATGAAAATTTCTCCAGATCTTCTTCTGTCAGTCTATACGGATCGATCAGGTAGATTCGGTAATCCTGTACAAACTCTTTCAGTGTTGAATCTTCTAATTCCATCATCTCATAAACCTACACTTTCTCCTATTATTTGATACGATTTTGTCTCTTTATATTATATACATATTTTTACATAAAAGTCAATATCTTTTGGAACTTTTATTATTTTTTGTTTAGTAATGTGCCAAAAAGGGATTGCACTTTAAAAAGTACAATCCCTTTCTTGTTATGCATATGCTTTCACTATATTTACTCACTATACTTCTTATTCACTTTTGCGTCTTTTTACGATGAGGAATATAATCACAAGGGCTGCGACTGCGCCGATTGCGATCCACATTACGATTGGATTATTATCGCCGGTCTTTGTGCTCTTTGACTTTTTAGATTCTCTTCCGGATACGGTTTCCGTTTCTTTCTTCTTCTTCCTTGTGGTTGGTTCGTCTTCCTCTTCTTCTGTGGAGCTTTCGGCTGCATCGTCTTTTACGATGTTCGTTAAGGTGATGCTGCCTTCTGTGTTTTGCAGAGACATTTCTACTTTACCTTCGCCGCTGATTTCATATGCAAAGTTATCTAAATTCAGGGCGTTACCGTTTGCATCTGTTTCTTCTACGATAAATGTTGTTTTGGATTCATTTGCATCTATCGGAACCGTTATTCTTACTGTATCATTCTGTTTTAACTGTACGACCTGAATCTTCTCTTTTCCTGTTGAACCGTCGGCGGATTCTGTCTGCTTATAAACGGTTGCGTAGAAGGTGTCATCTACTGTCGTGGTCTGATTATTTTCTATTACGTTTTTCTTAATAGAAAGTTCTCCATTCGACAAATATTCATCCGGAATTTCTGAATAAATATTGGCGATGTCCATCTGTTTTTGTGCGTGATCTTGCAGCTGGACTTTATTATCTGTGATGCTGCTTGCCGCATCTTCTTTTGATGTATCGGTGTCGGTCTTTGTATCGTTTGTTCCGTTTCCGACAACCCAACGATACTGTTTTTGATTCTTGTCTTTTTGTGGAGCATTTATTTTGAGTGGGGTGCCTTCCTGCTCGGTCTCAAATACATAGTATGTTCCATCTGGAAGATTTTCAAACTTTACTGTTGCGGTGCTGCTGTCTTTAAAGGATAATTCCTTTACATAGTTTCTTCCATATGGGATGGTTCCGCTTTCGTCACAGAAGAGTCCTACATAGTACTTTGTTTCTGTTGATTCCGGAGCGATTAACGGCTTTCTTTCTAATGTATCCGGATCTTCATATAAAATATGCTTGGTGACTTCGATGGAGCCGTTGGTATCTACCTTCTGTGCTTTTGGGGATACCTTTACATCATAGATCCAGTTCTGACCGTCTTCCATATATGGAATAGCAACTAAAAATGGAGAAAATACTCCGTAAGGATTGCTTACCGGCTGTTTGATAAGATAAATGCCCTGGTCTAAATCTTTGAAGTCTGCTTTGCCGTCTGCATCGGTGTTTACCGTGGTGGTCTGCAGATTGTCTGCTGTTGTCTTATCAAGGGCACTGATCGCATCATCGAGTGTTTTGGCTGCTGTCTGATTGCTCTCCCCTGTTGTGATGTCGTTTAAGTTGACTCCGGAAGTGCTAAGGGCATCTACCGTGTTAAATGTCAGGTGATCTCCGCCCTCTACTACGGTTCCTACCTGATACATACGGATCGGTACATTGTCCCGGTCCGTACCGATATCGGAAAGAGTTACTTCGATACTTCCCTTCTTATCCTTATCATAACTATCTGCCGCCTTGCTCTGTGCCGGAAGCAACAACCCCGCTATCATCGTACAAGTGACAAGAAAAACGGACAGATATTTACTGCACTTTTTTCTTCGTATAGATTTCATCACTATTTACCTCCTTTTTCCCTGATCTGTCTCTGACGCCTTGCGCGCCTTTCCATTTCCCGACGTTTTTTCTCCCGCCTTGCCTTTATCCTCTGTATGATAAAATAAATAAGCAGCAACAGGAGCAGTGCCACAGACACTAATAATGTCTTCTGCTTCAGAAGCCATTGCCATAAATTCTCTTTCAATGCTTCCTTCGCATCTTTTGTCTCTCCTTTATATGGAACACGCATAGCGTGGATCAAAAGCCTGTGTGAGTTAATTCCGTACGGTGTACAGGTAACAAGCGTTGCTAAATCTCTTCCCTGCTGTATCGCAAGGCTCTCTACGTTAGATGGTTCGACTGTTTCAATGTTATAAACTTTATACGCAAGAGTTTTATCAAGGATATGAAGATAAAATATATCATTTTCTTCAATCTGATCAAGATTGGTAAAGAGTTCCGCACTTGGAAGACCCCTGTGTCCTGTAAGGACGGTGTGGGTACTTCTTCCTCCTATCGGAAAAGAAGTTCCTTCCATGTGCCCGACACCACGTTCTAGCACTTCAGCGGAAGTTCCGTGGTAAATCGGCAGATACACTGAAATCTTCGGTATCTCGATACTTCCCATAACTCCGGTATCTTCTTCTAAATTCAAGATCTGGTTATAATCACTGTCTTCCTTGTTTCCTTTATCAGAAAAGGCATCAGTAAGCTGTGGGGTCGTGCCCGCTAACCGTTCATTATACGCCTTTGCTTCCTGCCAGTATTTCTTCTTCTTCTCTTCATTCATCTTCTGGACAGTATCGTCATATGTTGTCAATACTGTTCCCTGGTGCAACTGGTTATACAGAGTACTCAGCGTCGGGTAATTCAGTATCAAAAATCCAATCGCAAGTAGCAAAACTGCCAGTATTCCTACGAACTTATTTCTCATTTCTTCTTAACAACCCGCTTTCTCTTCATTCGTCTGCGCCTCTTCTTCTCCTGATACCTGCGATAAATAAAAGCGATCAACAGTAAAATCACTGCGATTATCGCTGCCAGAACATATGCCTTCCACTTAGAATCCTTCTTCGTCTGCGTACGTTCCTTCTTCTTCGCTTCCCGATACGGAATCCTTGTTCCCCGCACTAAAAGACGATGGGAGTTAATTCCGTACGGTGTACAGGTAACCATTGTCACATAATCTTCATTTCTATCAATCAACAGATCACTGGTATTTTCCGGCAATACCACTTTGATCTGATTTACTTCATAAGCCAGTGTCTGATTCAGTACATGAATGTAAAAGACATCCCCTTCCTTTACCTCTGTAAGATTATCAAACATTTTTGCAGACGGCAGACCGGTATGGGCTGAGATAACAGCGTGTGTTCCTCTTCCCCCTACAGGAAAAGAACTGTTTTCGAGATGCCCTGCTCCTTTCTCTAAGGAAGTGCTGTCTGTTCCATGATAGATGGGTAAATATACTTTGATCGACGGTATCTCGATGGAGCCCATCACGCCATCTCCGTCAATGTTTAAAATATTGTTATAATCCGCATTCTGCTCTTTCACCGCATCCGCATCAAACGGGTCGGTCAGTACGACATTACCGAGCAGCTGTGTGTTATATATATGCGCCTTATCCAGTTCTTTTTTAAGCTCCTTTTGTGACATCTGCGCCGCTTTCTCGTCATAGTCTTCAATAACCTGCCCTTGATGGCGGCTAATATACCAGTCACTAAATGCAGGATAGAGAGTGATCCCAAGACCTGCCAGAAAGAACAGGCATAGTATTGCATTTATGATCTTCTGTTTCATCCTGTTCCCATCCTTGTTATAAACCAGAGAGAAACCAGATGAGGTTCCTCCCTGACAAAAAGTATGCCTTGTATTGAGCGGCAGTCCCGCCCACTCGGTCACTGCCTTGCTCCACTAATTAGTGAAGCATCCACACAAAAAACCTTTTTCACCTGCGGGCGTAAACGCCCGCAGTATATATCAGATTCACTTCATAATTCAATTCAAGTCGAGCAGTCGCGAGACTTGGCGCGTGATTCTGGTCAGCGTAAGCTGACATATTCTTTACAGAATCACTGCGCATCCTCGCGGAGCGTTTGTCTCAGTCGGAGATTGAACTCCCACTGAAACAAATTTGCTGTCACTCACCACCTGAAAGAGGTGGGAGTCTTCTCGACTGAGATAAAACGTATTTGTTCAAATATTAAGTCTTAATTAGTCTGTGCGCTATTGCTGCTGACTATGCTCTTTTCTTCTTAGAAGAAACAAGGAGAAGAACAGCACCAGCCATAACTACAAGACCACCGATTGTGAAGATGTATGTACCCATACCACCGGTAGTAGGAAGAGTAAAGCCACTATGGTTTTTAATCTCAACTGGAACTACACCTGTTTCTTTAGCACTCTCTTTCTCAACATTATCAACAGTTGCTCTCTCAATTGTTCCATCATTATTATTAGCTTCAATTACAATTGTAATAGGATTCTTTAATAAAGTATATCCAGCAGGAGCTTTTGTCTCTGTTAATTTATATGTTCCTTCAGCCAGTCCTTTGAAAACTAATTTACCATCTGCATCATTATAAGTTGCTGTTGCTCTGCTGGCTGTTGTTTTATCATTAACTTCTACCTTGTCTTTATTAATAATAACTGTTAATAAATTACCATCTACTGAGGATAATGTAAATTCTGCACCATTTAAACCTGCTTTGTCTTCATTATTTTTATCACCAGTTTTTGTAAGATCAATACCATATGTATAAACATCTTCTTTACTTTCAACAGGCTTTCCTACTCCATTTTCTCCTGGTTTATTACTATAGTTTACACCTGCAGTGTTACCATTCCTGTAAGCAGCCTTCTCATTTACTATTGCACTATATGTTATTGTAATCGCCTGAGAAGTTGTCATGCTCTGTAAATAATCTGATGTAAACTTAAGAAGGAAAGTTTTTCCGCCAATATCTGTATCAATACTATAGTTATTTTCATTAATTTCATTGTTTTCTACTGTAACTGTGATTGAATTCTGAAGCAAAGTGAGACCTTCAGATAAAGTATCATATACCTCAAATTTAGGAACCACCGGGTTACCTTCTTTATCGGTATAAAAATATTCTGTACCATATTTAGGAATTGTAGTATTTACTTTGTAAGTTACCGTCTGCCCAATTGCAACAGATGTATCGTCAGCTGTTTTTGTAATTGGAACTTCACTGTTTTTAGGTTCTGCTACGATATCATAAACAAAACTAGTACCTTCTGTCTCTTTACCATCATAGTTATTTGTGGATGGAATAGATACTATAAAAGGTTCTCCTGCAACATGTCCACTAGGAGTTGTTGTTTCTTTTACGAGATAAACACCAAAATTAAGCTCTGTTTTAGGTGTATAACCCTTCTCTTCCCCATCTGCAGCTGTTGATCCACTTGAAATGCCCGACGAATCTGATTCTGCTAATACAGAAAGCTTATCTATTGTTCCTTTTTCTTCCCAAGTTTTGGATGGAAGATCATTAAGATTCTTTGCTTCAGTACTTCCTAATACGTCCTTGTAATGTTCTACAACAGCGTATTTCCAATCTGTTCCAGCATTATTTGTAATACTTGCCAGCTTATAAAAAGTAAACTCTGCACCCCCAAGTAACGTTTCTTTATCTTTACCATGTTTGATAATCTGAAGTGTACCTGTAGTTCTTGCAGTTTTCTCCGCATTTGCCATTGCTGGTAATAAGGTAATTGCCATCATGATTGCTGTTGTTACAGCCAATAATTGTTTTAATAATTTTTTCATAAATTATTCCCCGCTTTCTTTGTGTTTTATGAAGTGTCTTTGTGTTTCTATATTATGAACAAAGCGAATGAGCTTTGTTATAACTTATATTATTTGTCTCTGCCCCTCACCCCAAATGAGGAGCAGAGTGTATATGTTGTTACTATGCAGTTTACATCTTGGTAATGTGTTAGATTATTCTTTTACGTCTGTGACGAAGGATGTAACATCCTGCTGCCATAATCATAACTGCTATACCGATGAGTGTGGCTTTGAATCTGCCACCGGAAGCTGGCATGTTGAAGAGTTTGTTGTTTTTGATGGTGTAGGTGATTTCATAATAATGATCAGCATCACCATAATTAACTTTTTTACTATCAATTGGTACTATATCAATTTTACTGCTATCAGTTACTACGTATGGTAAAGATACTTCTATTGGATTTGCCAATAATGTATAACCTGCTGGAGACTGGATTTCTGTTATCTGGTAATTTCCCTCCGGAAGATCGTTAAAACTTGCCTTTCCAGATGCACCTGTCACGATATAGTCTACTTTATTACCCTTTTCATTCGTACCTACATTCTGGACTTTAACATATTTGTTATCTTTATCTTTCTTTGCAATTTCAAATCTTGCACCTTGCAATGGTTTATCTTTACCTTCTTCATCCTTCTCACCAATCTTATTAATTTGGATAGAAGATAATCTCTGATTTGTGAAAATGACTTTACCTTGATCATTATCTAGTCCTTCTCCATCACCTGCCGTATTATAATTTTTATAACCAATTGCAAAAGTTGCTATCTTATGGTCAGTACTTAAATCAGAATCACAAGTAGTTCCATTGCTAAGAATCTTCCCATCTTTAAATTCATATTTTGTTTCTGATGATAAGTCTTCTGTCACTGTGTACATTCCTTTTGGAAGTTTTGTTAAATCAGCTGATCCTTCTTTCTTTGTAAGCTTTTGGGCTATCACTTTACCATCTTTCACATCAAATGATATAGAATATTGTCCTATGTTTTCTCCTGGAGAAATATCTTTTCCATCAGCATCTTTGATTTTTTCGACTATAAAATTAAAGCTTGCATTGTTTGATGTCACATAGTCTATATCACTTAACAATTTTTTTGTAATGTCAATTGTTCCAGTTTTAACATTAACTTTATAAACTCCATAAGTTCTTGGTTTATCAGCTTTATCATCTGCAGAATTATGAGCTGAGATTTTTTCATCATTAGAGTGTCCTGTAGTGTTTTTATTGCTCTCTTCACTAGCCTGACCTATTTCGTTATAAGTTACTTTAAGATAATATTCCTTGGTACTCTTCGGTTGATCTGCTCGTATTTGGTCTGATGTTAATTTATTCGTACAGTTCTCATCTGAATACCACTGTATACTGAAGTCCTCCGGCTTAAAGGCATTTCCATCAGAACCCATTGTGTATGGTTTTAGGTTTCCATCCATATCCACATAACCTAGAGGATTATCCTCATCAAAAAGTTCTTTTAAAAGATCAGGGCTATATGGTGTGTTCTCATCTAAGAATATTGTTCTCTCAGTATTATTAACTAAAAGATCAGCTTTTACATTAACCTTAGGCTGTGGAAGAATCGCTTCGCCATATTCTGTAGTAATTTTAGAATCCGGTGAGATATTCGTTGGAATGTCATTACCTCCAATATACTCATCCTTGGCTTTTACAGTAATAGTATTACTCCAATTTTTCTTTCCTTCTTTATTATTTTTATTAGGAATTGTTTGATCAGTCCACGTTACAACCTGATTGCCATTTGCATCTAATGATACTACACCACCGTTGTTTAATTCAATCGTTTTTTCCTTCTTCAACTCTTCATTGGTGATGGTGATTGCAGTGCCGTCATCTTTAAAACCCTTAACAACCACAAATCTTGGATCAATTACATCTGTAATTGTTGCTCCTGTAATATCTGAGTTATTAGTAACTTCACTTTGAATTTCTTTAAATATTGCATTAAGTGATGCTGCATCATTTGCTTCTTTCGCACATCCTGTGGAAGCAATTCCCGGATACGTTTTTCCACCATATTTTCCGCCTGCTAAAAAAGTTTTTGGTCTCTCATCAAGGCCAAAGCCTATCGTATATACAGTGTAACGAGCATCTTTTAATGCCTTCGCGCTAGTTTCTGCATTTTTTTGAGCAGTAGTATCCCAATCACTTCCCCTACCTGTTGGCTCACCGTCTGTAAACAAAATTACATATTTCGGATTTTCATCATGTGCATTTACTAATGCCTTCTGTGCATTATTAAGTCCTACAGCCGGATCTGTTCCACCTTCAGCATCTAAGTTATTAACAAAACTCTTCAATGTGTCGGCATTCTCTCCAACTCCAACTTGCATTAACTCTTTCGACTTTCCATGATCTCCATAAGGATGTTCATACTTATCCACACTACTGAATGCAGTAATTCCAATTTTACTATTTGGAGAATTAGCCTTCGTGTCATCTATAAATTGATTTACAGAGTCTTTCAAAGCATCTAGTTTAGTTGTTCCTACTTTCTTTTCGTAAATTTTGCAGTCTACTCCGTAGCTACTTGCTAGCCTCCTTCCGACATACCAATCCCACTTCCCATTCCTCCAAGAATAAGACATTTCTTTATACTCATCATTTACTTCTAAATAATATTTCTTGTTCGGATCTAACGAATTTCTTCCAGATGGAGTATTCATTGCTACATGGTCATATGTTTCAATGTTTTCTCCCATAGATCCAGATACATCTAGTACTAACATAATATCCACAACTGGTTTTTTTGTCGTTATTGTCGTACTAGAAACCTTTGATGATGCATTAATGGTAATATCATACGTCCTTTGATCCCAGTTGTTTACCTTCGCTGTCTTACTGTAGTCCATGCTGGATTGGATGATTTCTTTCGGAGTTTGATTTACTATTATGTTATTTGCGATTGGAGTTTGACCATCGGATTTGTATTCGCGGATTACGGAAGGAGTCTTTGCGGTCTGCTCGGTGCTGTCTGCTTCGTCTGTCTTTGCGCTACTGACAACGTAAGTTCCATCCGGATACTTCGGCATCTCGTTGCCTTCGGTGTCTTTTACCATAGTAACGCCTTCGCTGCTTACTAATACTTTCCACGTTGTTGTGATCTTGTCATAGCCTTCTGGGGCTTTGGTTTCTTTTAATGTATACACATCTGTATCGGAGCCTTCCGGCTTTACGATGTTAAATGTAACGCGTCCTTCTTCGTTCTCGGACTGTGCGCTGTAATGTACGCCGTCTTTGTATAATTCAAATACCGCGCCACCTTTACCTGTCTTGGCGTTAGTGTCTAAGTTTCTGAATGTAAACTGTGTCTTCTCTTTCTTTTCCTTCACCAATTTGAATCGGTACATGCCGCCGTTGCTGCTGTCTGTTGTGCTGATCACGTCTACATAGTAATCACTTGCGTCTGTACTTGTGATAATGCTTCCTGCATTGTTGCAGGCTGCTGTCATGTGCCATCCGTCTGTAAGAACGGATACGTTCTCAACCGGTGTTCTCTGGGTATAGTTCGATGCGGTTCTTCCGTGGAAGGTGCGTTCCTTCTCTCCGGCATCTGCCAAAGATCCTGTCCAGAATGCAAGATAATCCATGTAGTTATCATCTGTCAGTTCTACATCCTTTGGATAAACAAAGACAAACATGTTGTCCTTCGCATAGATATTCTCACTGTCTGTGACTGGCTTTAATGTATAGGCATAGTTGTTCTTGTTCTTATCTGTTATCGTAAATTCTCCACGAATGCGGGTAATCGTTGTATCTTTTCCTGCTTTTCCTTCGTTCTTCCACAGAGCGGAATCATATAACTTTCCACTCTTTGCCGTTACTCTGCCGTTCTTTAAAGATGTGGATGTGTGCTTGCCGTAGGAACGGGATCCATTCCAGATCTGGCTGTCATTATCAAGAGAAAGGTCAATGCCTGCGATGTCACTCCATGTCCATGCAAGTGCCTTCTTCCCTGTCGTATCTTTCAGTACAAGTGGGGTATTGGTGCGTGTCCAGGATTCTACCGGAACATTGCCATCTTCTTTGCTCTCAAGCTGTGTCTGTGCTGCAGTAACCATCGCCGGGTATAATGTTGTAATGTCATTACCATTCACATCGGATACGGTCGTGTAAGTAAGTACAACATAGGTGCAAAGACTCTTCGCTGCAAACTGCATCGCATCGCTTCCGGTCCGTACTGCATCGGTATTCTTTACCTGTCCGTCATCGGTTACCTGATAAATAAGTGTGTTCTGTCCGCTCTTTGTTCCAAGGTTTGCAAGTGTTACCTGCATACTTCCGGAAGGGTCCACGCTCTTTCCGTTAAGGATAAAGGAAAGGTCATAAGCTCTTGCGGAGTCTACGAGCTGTGTGTTCTCCTCGCCGACTGCCTTATTAATGATCTGTGTCTTTATCTTGTTCGCTACCGTTGTCTGCTTTACACGTAAGTCTGCCTCATCGGAAAGATCCTCGGCATCCTTTAAGGTAACCTTTGCCTGAATGGCGCTTCCTCTGTATGTGTATTCTGTCTTCGTATCTTTATCTTCTTTTTTCGTATTCTTCTCTGTTTCTCTTACTTTTGAAGTAGAAGAACCACCACTTTTAGCCCCAGATGCGGCCTTGTCCTTTTCGTGACTGTTCTGTGAGTTCTCAGAACGCTCGGTCGTACCTGCGGTACTTCTATTCTCTATATTCTTCTCTGTATTCTCCTGCTTCGCTGCGGTGTCTTGCTGGACGGATGTATCCTGTTGCTCAACAGGTTCTTCCGATATCGCTTCTTCTTCCTGCGCAGCTTCTGCCTGTCCTTCTGCCTGCGTACCTTCTGACTGATCCGCTGCAGTCGTAACCTGCTCCTGTGTTCCTTCCGAAGCAAGTCCTACAATGTCCGGTGTGCCTGTCACCAATAATGCTGTAACTAATAGCATCGTAACGAGCTGCTTCCATCGTTTCCGGCTGTCCTTTACTTTCTTCATAATGTTTTCCCCGCTTTCTTTTAGATTGTTCTATGTCCTGGATTACTGTCCTCGATTACCGTGACACTCTAATCTGAATTAAAACATCTTAAAGCATGCAGTCCCCAAAAAAACATATTCTGGATATCTTTCATGCGTTCTCCGTAAGAATCCGAACCCCACATTCTTCCTCTTACTGTTACATCCATCCCTATATTCTATTGTGAACTGCCCCGCTTTATGTCAAAAGTTTATCCTGCGAATGATAGCATCCGTGGTAAATAAAAGAATCACTACATCTAGTGGATTCTTCCTTAGCTTTTCACTATTTTATCACAAAAAGCCAATTATTCCAACTATATTATTAAATTTTTATTTATTGTTTATATTTTTATATTATTTTGCAACAATATACTAACAATTTCAAAGTATTTTCTCTATTATTTTGATCATTAATGAGAATTTTATCATTGATTTACATATATGTCATTTATAGTATTGTTGATTTTTTACTATAAATTACTGCAAATATGTTGCGGCAATTTCTTTTAATGCATCCTGATTGTTCTCATACCATTGTTCATAGCTAAGCTTTCCCTCGGAAATAACTTTGCCCAGTTCGATAAAGAACTTTGGAATGTCTGTAGCAAGCATGATGCCCCACTCTTCTCCAAATCTTTCTTCTCCCTGTGCATCCTGTCCGTTCACATAAAATGCGAATGCTGGCTCTGCTTTTCCATTCACACTTTTTGATGCGCCACGAAAGCCCAGTTTTCCGATCTGGTGCGTTCCACAAGAAGATGGGCAGCCAGATATATGGATTCTTGGCAGTACGCCATCTGCAAAGTGATATGGCTCTACCGCTTCTACTATGCTTGCAAGTAAGCCCTGGGAATCTCTTAAGCCGATCTGACAGACGGTACTTCCGATGCAGGATACCGAAGTTTCAAACAGATTCTTCGCACCATCTGCTGTGATCTCATGTATTTTTTCTGCCTGTTCTTCCTCTAGATTAATGATATATAAGGTCTCATCGGGTGCGACACGAACTTCTGCATTCGCTACATCTTTAATCACGTCATAGATTTCCCCAAACTTCTGTGCCGGAACCATTCCACCGATTGGATGATAGGCAACTGCATAACGTCCTGCTTGTTTCTGTGCGATCACACGCTCTGATGCGCTTTCTGTCTGCGGATAGGCTATTACATTTTTATTGTCATTGCCTGCTTCTTTGGCATCGTCTCCTTGCTTTGACAGTACCTGCGTTTCTTTTATAAGAAGAGCGTCTTTTACCTCTGCTTTTACTTCCATAAGCTTTTCCTGATAGGCTTTTTTATAGCCTTCTACGCCTAATGTTTCCTGCATATATCTTGTTCTTGACTTTGCCCGGCTTTCATAATTACCGTAAGTTGTAAACGTACGGACCATCGCCTCTACATAGTACAGAACTTCTTCTGGCTTCACATCTTCCGCTACTTTTACACCCATCTTGTAGTTATTTCCAAGCCCACCGGCACTGTATACATCAAAGCGACCGTTTTCCTTTGCCACAAAGCCAAGATCACGGAATGTCGCATGGGTTACATTTGCCGGAGAATTTGAAAATCCTACCTTTAACTTTCTCGGAAGCTTAACTGTTTTAATGATTCCCATCAAATAGTCTCCGACTCTTTCCGCATAAGGAAGCACATCAAAATACTCGCCCTGTTCTACACCGGATAGCGGGGATACCATTACATTTCTTGGGAAATCTCCGCCACCACCACGAGTAACGATGCCGACTTCCATCGCCTGTTCCATAATGTCACAGACTGCCTTCATGCCAAGATCATGGAACTGCACAGTCTGACAGGTCGTAAGATGCACTCTTCTAACATCATAGGCAGCGATCGCATCAACTAAAAACTTTAACTTCTCCTTTGTAATTCTTCCGCCCGGCATACGAAGACGAAGCATACTCGCCTCTGCGCCCCTTTGTGCGTAACTGCCAAATCCACCGGAAAAGCCTTTATAATCCTTTACACTGACTTTCTTCGCATAAAACTTCTCTGTCATCTCTCTGAAATCTTTTAAGTCTTCCTTAAATTCTGTCATTAAACTCTGATTCATTCCTCTTCTCGCTTTCTATTTAAATATTATTTTAAGTATTATTTTAAATATTATCGTAACTGTTCAGAGCTAACCTCCAAAATGCTACGCATTTCGTCGGTGTGGCGTATCCGCCAAATAAAATTTCAAAAACAGTCTTAAAAATGCAAGCATTTTACACCTGTTTTTTGAAATTTTGCTTGGCTCTGAACAGTTACATATTATTTTAAGTATTTTCACTAATGGATAAATTATAACACGCTGCAATATAAATTTCCAATAGTACATCTAAAACCATGGAGGAAAAGTATATAAAGCTATGGCAGATATGTTACAAACATGAGCGTAATGATATAAAACCGCAGAGTTGTTAGCACTCTTTTTAGTTGAGTGCTAATTTTTCCTTGACATTCCTGTTTCGTGGTATTAGTATAAGAATGGTATTGATAAAAATACAAAGACGATGTTTTATTTTTATAGAATATTTGTCTACTTTTATATAATTAATTTTAAGGAGATGTTTATTATGGCTAAACAGGGAAGTTTATCAATTAACAGTGAAAATATTTTTCCTATTATAAAGAAGTGGCTCTATTCTGACCACGATATTTTTATCCGCGAATTAGTGAGCAACGGATGCGATGCGGTTACAAAGCTTAAGAAGCTTGCTGTTATGGGTGAGTTTGAAGAGGCAGATGATGAGAAGTATAAGGTGGAAGTTCGTATTAACCCTACCGATAAGACACTCACTTTTATCGATAATGGTATCGGTATGACGGAAGAGGAAGTAGATGAATACATTAACCAGATTGCTTTTTCCGGTGCCGCTGCTTTTATGGAACAGTATAAAGATAAGGCGAGCGATGAGCAGATTATCGGTCACTTTGGTCTTGGTTTCTACTCTGCATTTATGGTTGCTGATAAGGTTACTATCGATACTCTTTCTTATAAAGAAGGTGCTGCACCGGTTCACTGGGAATGTGACGGCGGCACAGAGTTTGATATGGAAGAGGGCGACAAGACAGAACGTGGTACTGTAATCACACTGTATCTGAATGATGACAGTTATGAATTCTGTAACGAGTTCCGTTGCCGTGAAGTTCTTGATAAGTACTGCTCTTTCATGCCGGTTGAGATTTACTTTGTTAATGAGGAAGAAGAAGAGAAGAAGGCAGAGGAAGCTGCGAAGAAATCCGCTGAAGAAAAGGTTATCGATGTAGAAGCAAAAGATGCGGATTCTAAAGATGCTGACTCCGAAGAAGACGGCGATTCCGAAGTAACTCTTGAGGAAGACGAGGAAGAGGATACTCCTAAGCCAATCAACCAGATTCATCCATTATGGACCAAGCATCCTAATGACTGTACCGATGAAGAATATAAAGAATTTTATCGTGATGTATTCCACGATTATAAAGAGCCTTTATTCTGGATTCATCTGAACATGGACTATCCATTTAACTTAAAAGGTATTCTTTATTTCCCTAAGATCAATACAAAGTACGATACGATCGAAGGAAAAATCAAGTTATATAACAATCAGGTATTTATCGCAGATAACATTAAGGAAGTAATCCCTGAGTACCTCTTATTATTAAAAGGATGTATTGACTGTCCTGATCTTCCACTGAATGTATCAAGAAGTGCATTACAGAATGATGGATTTGTTAAGAAGATTTCTAATTATATTACAAAGAAAGTGGCAGAAAAGCTTTCCGGTATGTGTAAGACAGACCGCGAAAATTATGAAAAATACTGGGATGATATCAGCCCATTCATTAAGTTTGGCTGCATCCGTGATGAGAAGTTCAATGATAAGATGAAAGATTACATCATCTTCAAGAATATGGAAGGCAAATATGTTACTCTTCCGGACTATCTTGAAGCTGGTAAAGAAAAATACGAGAATAACGTCTTCTATATCACAGACGAGGTTGCACAGTCTCAGTACATCAATATGTTTAAAGAGCAGGAAATGGATGCTATTTATCTGACTCACCAGATCGATACAACATTTATCACTCACTTAGAGCAGAGAAATCCTGAAGTGAAATTCCTCCGTATCGACTCCGAACTTACGGATAACTTCAAGGAAGCCATCGATGAGAACGAAGAAAAAGAACTTACTGAGAAGCTTTCTGAGAAGTTTAAAAAGGCAACCGGTGTTGAAAAACTAATCGTAAAAGTTGAAAAACTGAAAAATGCGGACACACCTTCTATGATCACTGTTTCCGAGCAGACAAGACGTATGTCTGAAATGATGGAAATGTACGGAATGAGCAATAGTTCTACCGGACTTGGTGCCGAAGGCGAGACTCTTGTTCTTAACATGAACAATGACCTTGTACAGTATGTTTTAAATAATGACGAAAGCGAAAATACTACAACGATCTGCCAGCAGCTTTATGACCTTGCCCGCCTGGCAAACCATCCATTAAAGCCGGAAGAAATGACTGCATTTGTAGCACGTTCCAATAAGATACTTGCCATTTTAACAAAATAATACTTTTTTGCCTTTTGTTTTCATTGATAAGCAAACCAATCTTCTTATCTATATTTATATATATCTTTATATATTTTTTTACATTTATTTTACGTTTATTTCTCTAAAGTTTGCTAGAGAAATAAAGTCAGATGGCGTATACTAAAAGTGTATGTGTAGTGACAAGTCTTCTGCGCATACACTTTATGTGCAATATATCTTATATAAAAGAAAAGAAGGAAGGAGATTCATTGAAAAGAAGGAAGGTAAAATCTATAAAACAACTGGGGAATACGGGTACACAGTTAGAAAAAGAAGTCGCTGCGATGGAAGAAGCTATGAAGCAGCATAACATAGAGGAGAATTGTCAGAAACTTATTGATGGGCTGATGCCGCAGATTAAAGATATGGAACAAACACTTTACGGTACTTATCACAGAAATATTATTGAATATTCCACCAGCCGTATTAAAACTCCGGAAAGTATTGTGGAAAAGCTCCATCGTAAAAATCGGGAAGTTTCTCTTACTAAGGCATTAGATACGCTTCGTGACCTTGCCGGTGTCCGCATCATCTGTTCTTTTCAGGATGATGTCTATCGGGTAGCTGGAGCAATTAAAAAGCTTCCCGGCTATGAGCTTGTGAAGGAGAAGAATTATATTACAAAGCCAAAGTCTAGCGGCTACCGTAGTATTCACCTTATTTTAAGACCGACAAAAACAACGTCGAACATTAAGTGCATTGAAGTTCAGGTTCGTTCTGCTGCCATGAACTACTGGGCAATTCTCGAACACCAGCTCTGCTATAAGAACGAAAAAAAGGGTGCGGGACGCATCCGCAAAGAATTAAAAGAATGTGCGATTGATATTGCAAAGATTGATAAAAAAATGTTGAAGCTTCGGAAAGAAATCGAGAAGATTTAATATCAGAAAGATATCCTTTCAGTACAAGCGTTTCCATTTACCTTTCCCACAATCTACGATACACTATGTGTAGATTGTGGGATTTTATCGTTATTATACATAATATAGAGAAAGGCATCTTTTTTATGAGTCATACAGAATTTACTACTACGACAAATGAATTTATCGGAACTGCGGCAGGTCATACGATCGGAATGGTGATTCCGAATATCGACCCGGAAGTACGCACACTTTTAAAGATTCCTGAGCAGTATTCTTCTCTTGGCATTCTTACTTCAAGAACCGGTGCTGCCGCACAGGCTTTTTCGGTAGACGAAGCTGCCAAGGCCTGTAATGTGGAACTGCTTATTTTCGAGCTGCCAAGAGATACCGAAGGATACTCCGGTCACGGTAACCTGATCGTCCTTGGTGCATATGATGTAAGCGATGCCAGACGTGCCGTTGAAGTTGCTTTAACACTCATTGATGAAAAGGCTGAACGTATTTATATTAATGAAGTAGGTCATATGGAGATGCACGTCACAGCGAATGCCGGTCCCGTCCTTCACCAGATCTTTGACGCACCACTTGGCAAGGCATTTGGCTTTATCTGTGCCGGCCCTGCCGGAATTGCCATTGTTGCTGCAGATACCGCTGTAAAGTCCTCTCCGGTTGATATTGTATGGTATGGTACCCCTTCCATCAATTTATCACGCACAAACGAGGTCATTATCGGTGTCAGCGGAGATTACGGTGCTGTAAAGAAGGCAGTCGATACCGCTTACGAAAAAGCAAGTGCCCTCATCGAAGTATTCGGACAAAAGCCTGCTTCTATTTTACACTTTAAACCAATAGAAAGCACTGACAAGACAGAGTAAGACGAAGACTACATCCGATGCAAAAGATTTACAAAAAGCGCGGAAATCTATCGTACATCCGATAGGTTCCCACGCTTTTTTCATATAAATTATTTCATTTCACGTGAATTATTTCAAATCATAATCATCTAAAAAATGATGCTTCACTCCATCTTTTTTATAAGCAATCACCGTTTCAATATTAACATTTTCCACGCTCTTAAAAATGTGCGCTTCCACATAAGGATTCTTCTTTTTAAGTTCAGCGATGAGCTGCTTAATCTCTATTCGCTTTGACTGATTCTCTTCATTGTTACATGTCGTACAGGTATCTGTGAACTTGCATGCACACTGGATAAAGCGAAGATCATTATAATCCCTCCATGCCTTAATATCATCTTCACGAATAAGATATAAAGGCCGGATCAGCTCCATTCCTTCAAAATTTGTACTATGCAGCTTCGGCATCATCGTCTGAATCTGCGCTCCGTAAAGCATTCCCATCAGAATCGTCTCAATAACATCATCATAATGATGACCAAGCGCGATCTTATTACATCCTAATTCTTTCGCAAAATTATAAAGATATCCTCTTCTCATTCTCGCACAAAGATAACATGGCGACTTCTCAATATGATATACCGACTCAAAAATATCCGACTCAAAAATATGAACAGGAACCTTTAACTTTCTCGCATTCTCCTCGATCACCTTCCTGTTTTCCGGACTATATCCAGGGTCCATCACCACAAACTTTACTTCAAACGGAAACTTATTATGAAGCTTCAGCTCCTGAAAAAGCTTCGCCATCAACATCGAATCCTTTCCACCGGAAATACAAACCGCAATACAATCCCCCTCTTTTACAAGTTCATACTGGTTAATCGCCTTCGTAAACTTGCACCAGATATTCTTACGAAACTTCTTACGGATACTCTTCTCCACCTGGGCACACACTTCATCTGCTTGCTGATTCTTCATCTGCTCTAAAAGCCATGCTGTGTAACCACCCTTTAAACTAAACGCATCATATCCTCTGTCGCGAAGCTCCTCGGCAAGCTCCTGGCTGATACGCCCTCTCGCACAATAAATAATCAGCTTCTTATCCGCTAAATCCTCTCTTACCTGCGCCGCTTCCTCATCTGCCTTTACAAGTCCCCCCTGATATTTCTCCAAAATAGCATCCTTACTCATGTGGATCGCCCCCGGAATCATTCCGTGTCCGACTTCCACATCGCCTCGCATATCAAGTAATCTATAACTATCCGGCATTAACTGCTCTAATTCATTTATCGTAATATCCATCTGCTTATCCTTTCCAAAAAAAATCACAGAAGAATAATAACACAAAAATACTTGATTTGATAGATTAAAAAGACGAAAAAAGAAAAAATACCATATCCCATCTGCTCTGTAGTCGCTGTGTTTAAAATGCTCGCTCGCATTCTAAACACGCTCCGAAGCCGCATCTGGGATATGGTATTTTTTCTTTTTTCTGACTATCTAAATCTACAATTGGTGAGAATGGAAATTTCCCAGAAAGATATGGCTTTCCAGGAGATTCAATACTAATTTGTAAGGCTAAACAGACGAAAACCAAAAATTTAATATCTATTAGAACGTGAAGATAGTCGTTGCGTAAAAAATGCCTGACCGGCATTTTTACTTACTCCGACATCACATTTTCTTCTATCTTAAATTTCTGCTTTTCTGCTCTTTGGCTCAGATGGAAATTAGTATTTTCGCTTGAGGAAGAATAAGGGGATTGTCCAGAAGGCTGTGGTTTTTATTTGGAATGAAAATCTCCAGAAGAGGGGTATCTTCTTACAATTCAGCACAGAATTTTGTTTTAGCGGCTGTCTGGTTTTGATAACAAATAACAACTTAGTGATTTATGTTGGAAAGATAACAATTTGAGTGTCAATCCTTTAGAATTTAATTTTCCGGAAGACCATCGCCTTCTGGCACATTCCATGTTGTTAAACCGTAGATTTAGATAGTCAGAAAAAAGAAATACTACCCTATCCCAGATGCGGCTTCGGAGCGTGTTTAAGATGCGGACAAGCATTTTAAACACAGCGACTACAGAGCAGATGGGATAGGGTAGTATTTCTTTTTTCGTCTACACGAAATCTACAAATTTGTATTTTTCCACTTCTTCATTATGTAGAAATAATATGGTAATAGTGGTACTAATGCTGCGATCCATGCTGCTGGGTCGGCCATGCAGACGCCGGCGAAGCTGGTTCGTCCGGCTACGAGGGTTACTATCACGCTTCTGGCTACGAGTTCGAAGATTCCTCCGAGCATCGGGATTAAGCCATATCCCATTCCCTGTAATGTATTTCTATACAGGAAAATGCTTCCGAGGAATGGGTAGAACCACAGTACGGTATGGAAGTATGTGACTGCTACGTTGATAACTTCTGTTTCTGAGGGGCTGATGAAGAGATAGGTCATGTATTTTCCGAAGAAAAACATGGCAATCATGTCGATGATGCTCCACGCCCAGATCATGTACTGTGTACAGCGTACGCCTTGTTTTACACGTTCCATTTTGCCGGCTCCGCGGTTTTGTCCTACGTATGTGGCGATGGTTGCTCCAAATGCGACGAATACTGTCATAAATATATTCTGCAGTTTTCCGGCTGCTGAGAATCCTGCCATGCAGTTTTCGCCGTAAATGTTAATAGCTCCCTGTACGATGATTGTTCCGATTGCGGTGATGGAGAACTGGAGTGCCATTGGTATGCCCAGTCCTAAGAGTTTTCCAAATGATTTAAATGAGATGCGGAAATCTTCTTTTTTCAGGCGAAGGATTGGAAACTTTTTGCAGATGTAAATAAAGCATAAGAATGCGGAGACTGCCTGTGCGATTACAGTGGCATAGGCGCATCCTTCTACGCCCATTCCTATTACTACGATAAATACGATGTCTAATACTACATTGATTGCGGCGGAAATCATGAGGAAGTACAGTGGGGAACGGGAATCTCCTAAGGCACGTAAAAATGCGGATAATGCATCATAGGCTACTGTGACAAGTAATCCCATATAAATAATTCCCATATACCCTTTTACCGCCGGCATAATTTCATCGGAATAATTCATCATACGAAGAATTGGTTCATTTGCTATGGAGAATCCGATGGTCATTACAAGGGCAAATGCGATGGATAAATAAATGGACATCGCAACATAATGCCGCATCCTGTCATATTGTTTTGCGCCAAAGCTTTGTGCTACCATGATGGCAAATCCACTGGTAAGACCGTTAAGCCAGCCTATTACAAAGAACATTAATGCTCCTGTGCTTCCGATTGCTGCAAGGGCCTGCACCCCCAAAAACTGTCCCGCAACAATAGAATCTACTACATTATAAAACTGCTGGAATAAATTTCCTAAACACATAGGAATCATAAACTGAATAATCAGCTTCGCCGGACTTCCAACAGTCATATCATTAATTGTCGTTTTTGACATATTTTACACTCCTTTTCACTTTTATGTACTTTCGGAATCTTTTTGTGCTTGATTTTGTGAGAAGATTTTTTGTCAGTCGCAAAAGCAAGTGCAAGAAAAACTCCGAGAGTACATTTTTTTAAAATACCCCGATATTCTTGAATAATTTAAGATTATTTGACTTTTGGGCCCTAATATCATATTATAACTCTTTAGGAAAATAACTACAATACTTATTGGAGAGGAGAATTACCATGCATGTAGGACGAAAAACACAAAAGAGAGAGAAATCTGCGATGTCTGTTTCTCTTTACGGCAATTTACTTTTTGTCGTGATCGAGCTTGTTATGGCAATATTAACTGGTTCGCAGGCGGTTTTACTTGATGCAGTTTATGACGGGATTGAATTTGTCATGCTTCTGCCATCGCTGTTTCTGATTCCTTTTCTTTATCGACCGTCAAGTGAACAACATCCTTTTGGCTACACACAGATTGAGACGTTGTTTATTGTAATCAAAGGTATCACTATGACTGCCGTTACATTTGGTCTGATTTTTAATAATATCAATCTGATGATACATGGCGGACATATTATTTCTTTTAATACAGTTGCATACTTTGAATTATTTGCCTGTGTTCTGGGTATTATTGTTACTGTTTATCTTTACATAAAAAATAAATCCATGCACTCTCCTCTTATTAACATGGAAATGCAGGGCTGGCGTATGGACAGTGTGGTTTCTTTAGGTATGGCATGTGCCTTTTTACTGCCGATATGTATTCCGTTTGCATGGTTTAGAAATCTGGTTCCTTACCTTGATCAGATTATTACGGTTGTCCTTTCTCTTATTATGATTCCAACACCGATTCATACGGTGATTACCGGAATTCGTGATCTTATGCTGATTCCGCCGGAAGAGGAAACGATCGAGGACATTAAATCGACCGTAGAACCGATTATCGGTATCTACGGCCATAAAAATCTTTATTATGATATTGTAAGAACCGGAAGGAAGTTATGGATCAGTGTCTATATCACTTTTGATAAAGATATTGTCTCCCTGTCTAAGTTCAAACTCCTGCAAGATGAATGCATTCTTGCTCTTACAAAAAAATATCCTGACTTTTACTTTGAATTACTTCCCGATATTGAATTTACCGGTCTTGAGGAGAATTTGAATTCTTTTTAATATGTATTTCCGGAATCGCTACGTTCTCATACGTGATAAACTCATCTTTTCTCTTTTCCGGCGATTCCTCGCTCTTGCCTTCTCCGATATGGAGTTCCGGCATGGCGAGATTCTCGCTGGATACCTTGTAGTCTGTATGATGTTTTTCGTGTTTTACTTTTTTCTTTTTACCAAACATAAAAATCCCCCTGATTTTCCTTGGATATGTGTTATAAAATATTTATAAAAAATGTAATTGCGAGACTGTTTAGGAAATCTGCAAATAAACTTCCGACCAGCGGTACTAATAAAAATGCTTTTACAGATGGGGCATACTTTTCACATACTGCCTGCATATTGGCCATTGCATTTGGCGTTGCTCCCATACCAAATCCGCATACTCCGGATGACAGGACTGCGGCATCATAGTCTCTTCCCATAACGTTAAATACAACGATATATGTGTACAGAAACATAAGGATTGTCTGTCCTGCAAGCAAGGTAATTAACGGTAATGCCAGATCGGCAAGCTGCCATAACTTCAGTGTTATCATTGCGATACCAAGGAAAAGAGACAGACTGATTCCGCCGATATCATTGATCTCACCCATATAAATAGTAAACTTGCCGGAATACTCTCCGATATTTCTCATGCATGCTGCTGCGATCATCGCTCCGATATAGATTGGGAAAGTCATCCCTGTAAGTGATAACAGCTTAGAAATAATCGTTCCAATTCCGATGGCGATAATCAACTGGAACACAGCGGAAGGATACATACTGGCATGACGTTCATGCTTCTTCTCGTCTTCGATTAACAGGCTGTCATCTTCCGCAATTACTGTATCTAACAGATTCTTCTTTTCAATGAGGCGTTTCCCGACCGGTCCGCCCATCACACTTCCGGCAATTAAACCAAATGTCGCTGCCGCTGTACATAATGTACTGGCTCCCTTCACACCAAAGTCTTCAAGAACCGGACCAAATGCTCCTGCGGTTCCATGCCCTCCGATCATCGGAATCGAGCCTGTACAAAGCCCTACTAGCGGACTTATGTGCAAAAGCTTTGCAAGCCCGATCGCAATGAAATTCTGGCATAAGATTAATGTGATCACCAGTCCCAGAAAAACAATTAATGACTTTCCACCACTTTTTAGTACTTTTAAATTCGCCTGAAATCCTACCGAGGTAAAGAAAAATACCATACCGACTTCTTTTAAAATATCATCAAAAGAAAACTCTGCGATTCCGGTCACATAACAAAGGCAGGTAAAGATGGCAAATATCACACCACCGATTACCGGTGCCGGTATACAAAACCTCTCTAAAAGGCTTACTCTTTCTTTTAAAAACTTTCCTAACATCAGAACAACGACCGCTACAGCAATTGTCTGATACATATCTAATTGAATCTTCATAAACCATTCCCCTAATCCGCTATATTTATACCACATTCCTCATAGTATGCTGCCGCACCTTCATGAAACGGAATGGTAACTCCCTCTACTGCTGTCTTCTCATCAATAGAAATATCTACCGGTAAAGAGTACTGCAATTCCTCTTTATTTTTAAATAAAATCTTCGTGATATCCTTTACTGTATCTGCGGAAAGCTTATCACTCGCAAGAAGCACTGCCTTTACACCAACTGTCTGTATGTCCTCCGTCTGCCCTTGATAGGTTTCTTTTGGAATCGTACAGTCTGTATAAAACTTATAGGTTCTCTTTAATTTATCTGCGCTCTTTTCGTCAATGTTCAAAAGACGAATCTCGCACTTCTTCGCCAGTTCTCCGATTGCGGTTGTCTGTGCTCCTGCCGTACAGAAAAAGGCATCGATCGTACCTGCTTTTAATTCCTGCGCCGCATTCGTATAATCCAGATTCACCTCATCAACAAGGTTGTCATTCAAACCATAGACCGCAAGAATCTGCTTCGCATTCTGTTCCGTACCAGACTCTTCTTCTCCTACGCTGACTCTCTTATCCTGCAGATCCTCTATCGTATTGATCCCTGAATCTGCACGCACAACAACCTGACATGCCTCGGTATACAATGCTGCTACGGCACTGTATCCGCCATGCTTCTTTTTGTTTTCAAAAATACCTGTTCTCTCATATGCATCATTAGTTAAATCCATCTGTGCAATCGCCATCTGAATATAGCCATCGGAAAGCAGACGAAGATTTGCCGCAGAACCTGCTGTCGTCTTTACTTCCATGCTATACTTCTTATTCTTTGACGTCACCAGATTCGCAAACGTATCACCGAACACACGATATGTTCCTCCAAGACCAGCCGCGCCAAACTTGATTTTTCGTGTATTCATGCCACATCCTGTCAAAAGACTCGCAAGCATAAGGATGCACATACAAAGAGAAATCCATCTTTTTTTCACAAAATCACCCCTTCATTCCTCATAGTTTCTTTCCTCTTTTAACTTTTTATCTCAGTCGAGAAGACTCCCACCTCTTTCAGAAGTTTCACGGCTGCTCGACTTGAATATAGAAGATATGTTTTAATAGAATATATCTTTTATAGAAGATATATTGCTCTTCCCGATACATATCTCTAAATATGCCAAGTTATTCTATCATATTCTTGCAAATAATTCATTAATATTTCTATATTTCTATTGACATTTTCTCATATATCATTTATAATTTAATTACAGTAATAATTACTATTTTTATTTACATGAGTTACTACAAGATTTTGAAATTTAGGAGATATGTACTTGCGAAGTTTTTGTATTTGATTTTGTAAGAAGAGTTTTTCAAGACTGCGAGAGTACATGAATCAGAAAAGGAGAAGAAGATATGGCTAAGTTTTATCGTTCCGAAGACAGAACAGTTTTATTTGAATTATTTGGTGCAGGCACATCTGTAGAGAATCTGAAGAACCTGAAGGCGAACACAACAGATGCCGCTGTTGAAAAGCATGTACCTGTAGTAACACAGGATGGGAATAAGGTTAGTGTTGCAGTTTCTTCTGTAGAACACCCAATGCTTCCTGAACATTATATTATGGGCGTATACATTGAGACAAAGAACGGCGGACAGCTTCATAGATTCCAACCAGGAGATACACCGAAGGCTACTTTTACTTTAGCAGATGGTGATGAATTCGTAGCAGCTTACGAATACTGCAACCTTCATGGATTATGGAAGTCCGAATAATCACAGCAATACTATACTATATGAATCATAGCATCTAAACACAAATGGTGTCACAGTAATGGTCTAATGACCATAACTGACGGCACCATTTTTTTGTGTTCTGTTCAAGAATGTCTCCCCACTGATACTGATTTGTTGCCCGCCACCTACAGAGGTGGGAGTCATCTCACATGTGATATAAGGAATCGCCGCTTGACTTTAGTACGATTTCAGACTATAATAAGTACGAAATCAGACTAAGTATTTATGAAAGGAGTATTTTATGCAAAATTCTACTTCTGTTACACCATATATGAGCTCTAATTTACGGGAATATAATCGAATTTATAAAGAAGTGAATGATATTTACCGGGAGACTGCCGCCAGATTTGGGCTTTCTAACAGCGCATTTGATATTTTATATACAATCTGTGAAGTTGGCGATGGGTGCCTGCAGCGTGATGTGTGCGATGCTACTTTTATTCCCAAACAGACGGTACATTCATCCATCCGTAAACTAGAACAGGAAGGTTATCTTACTCTTTCTAGCGGAAAAGGACGGAGTAAACACATTCATTTGACAGAAAGTGGGCATATTTTATTAAATGAAACTATTTTCCCTATTGTTGAAGCGGAGAATGAAGCTTTTCTTGAATTAAGTCAGGAAGAATGTAAATTATTACTGAAGTTACATGGAAAATATGTCACTGCTTTACGGAATAAGTTTTCCAAACTTTAATGTACAGGATTTTTATGTACAAGATTTTTCAGGTTTTTTTCAGAATTTTTGACAGGATTTTTTGCCATCATTATTTACGAAAGGATTTATTTTATGCAAATTCAATTATCAGAACATTTTACTTACAGAAAGCTTCTGCGTTTTGTTCTGCCTTCTATTATTATGATGATTTTTACTTCCATTTACAGTGTGGTAGACGGGCTTTTTGTATCAAACTTTGTCGGTAAGACTGCGCTTGCTGCAATTAATCTAACTCTTCCTATCCTAATGGGACTGTCCGCTCTCGGTTTTATGATCGGTACAGGAGGAAGTGCCATTGTTGCAAGAATGCTTGGAGAAAAAAAAGAAGATAAGGCTAATGCGTATTTTTCCATGCTCGTTTATGCAACGATGCTTGGAGGAATCTTTCTTTCCGTTCTTGGTGCGATTCTGATTCCTTCTATTTGTTCCTTACTTGGCGCAAAAGGAGCGCTTTTATCTGACTGTGTTTTATATGCAAGACTTTCTTTTATCTCTCTGCCTGCATTTATGCTGCAGAATGTTTTTCAGAGTTTCTTTGTCACTGCCGAAAAACCGCATCTTGGTCTTTATGTTATCATTGCCGCCGGCATGACAAATATGGTTCTTGACTTTTTATTTGTTGGGGGTTGGGGATTTGGACTTGCGGGTGCTGCGATTGCAACGGTATGTGGCGAATTGATTGGAGGGCTTTTTCCGGTAATTTATTTTTCCAGAAAGAATTCCAGCTTGCTTCATCTTGGTAAAACACACTGGAATGGACGAGTTTTTTTGCAGACTTGTATTAACGGTTCTTCTGAACTTATGACAAACCTTTCAAGTTCTATTGTAAACTCTCTTTACAATATACAGCTTATGAAGTTTGCCGGTGAGAATGGCGTTGCCGCCTATGGAACAATGATGTATATTAACTTTGTTTTCCTGGCTATCTTTTTTGGTTATTCTATCGGAAGCGCACCAATCATCAGTTATCATTATGGTTCAGGAAACCACGATGAACTGAAGAATCTGTTTAAGAAAAGTCTTACGCTTGTCGGAACCTGGGGAATCATGCTTGCCCTTTTGTCACAGCTGCTTGCTTCTCCTCTTTCTAAGCTTTTTGTTGGATATGATGCCGAGCTTTTTGCCATGACAGAACACGGTTTCCGCATTTATTGTCTTGCTTACCTGATTAATGGCTTCAATATATTCGGTTCCTCCTTCTTTACCGCACTGAACAACGGTGTTATATCCGCCGCAATTTCCTTCCTGCGTACCCTGGTCTTCCAGATTATTATGATCCTTTTACTTCCAACATTATTGGGAATCAATGGAATCTGGAGCGCTGTCGGAATTGCAGAATTAATGACATTATGCGTAACTATCACCTTCTTCATCAAGCAAAGAAAAAAATATCACTATGTTTAGTTTTACTATTTAATTCATTAGGGAACAGACGAAAAAAGAAACAATACCATATCCCATCTGCTCTGTAGTCGCTGTGTTTAAGATGTTCATCCGCATCTTAAACACGCTCCGAAGCCGCATCTGGGATATGGTATTGTTTCTTTTTTCTGTGTTTTGGCTCCAGAAGGAATGAATGCAATAGTCTTTGGAGAGAGATGGGGGAGAAATCAGAAGACTACTGCTTGCTCGGAAGATGTATCGTCAGAAGCTTAGATGCTTTCTTTAACGAACAGTAAAGAGAGAGGGCAGTGTCATTTTCCAAAAAATTAGAGAAGTCCCCTTTAGATTCATTGTATACTCTAATTCAAGAATACCTCGGTATTCTTGCTACGAGATGTGCATCATGTAACGTATGACATACATCGAGACAAACGATATATCGCAACAATATAATGATAAATTTATCATGTATAGTGATAGCTTGCAGTATCATCTTATCATCATTGAAACTTGAAAAAAGGTTCAGCATAGTGGAGAGAGTAAGTAGTAGACTCCTGACCTCTCCTCCTTCTCTTCTCAAAACTATTGCATTCATTCCTTCTGGAGCCAACAAGCAGAAAATAAAAATAATAGACCATTGCAAATGTAATGTGAGAGCAAATAAAAATGCCGAACAGGCATTTTCTACGCGGTGATATCTTTACAGTTGCAATGGTCTATTATTTTTATTTTCGTCTGTTTTCCTCTAATGAATCAAATAGTTAAATCTTCCATTGTTATATTTTTTGCAATATAGTATAATGGAGAGAAAACTAGAGGAGATTTTTTGTATGAAAAAGAATAATTTTTTTACCAGCTTGCCTTTCAAACTCTTAATGGGTGTTTTTCTCGGTATCTGTATTGGGCTTGTGCTTAATTATGCCGATGGCAATGCTGCGACAAGGGCCATTTTAAATGTGGTTGTAACTGCAAAGTATATTTTAGGACAGTTGATTAATTTCTGTGTTCCTTTAATTATCATCGGATTTATCGCACCTTCTATCACAAAGCTTGGCGGCCATGCTTCACGTATGCTTGGGGTTGCTATTGTTATTGCTTACGTTTCCTCATTAGGTGCTGCACTATTTTCTACAGTTTCCGGATATGCACTGATTCCACATCTTTCTATCAGTTCGGCAGCAGATAAACTGAAAACGCTTCCCGATGTTGTATTTGAACTTTCCATTCCACAGATTATGCCGGTTATGAGTGCACTTGTTTTATCTATTTTACTTGGACTGGCTGCAGCATGGACGAAAGCAGATTTGATTGCAGCTTTTTTAGATGAATTTCAGAAAGTTGTTCTTGCTATCGTTTCGAAAATCATCATTCCGATTCTTCCATTTTTTATCGGTCTGACATTCTGCTCACTTGCATATGAAGGAACTATTACAAAACAGCTTCCTGTTTTCCTTAAAGTTATTGTTATTGTTTTAGTTGGTCATTTCATCTGGATGACTTTGCTTTATGTACTTGCCGGAGTTTATTCAGGTGAGAATCCATTAGATATTATAAAAAATTATGGGCCTGCTTATCTGACTGCAGTAGGAACTATGTCTTCTGCTGCTACTCTTGCTGTTGCCCTGCAGTGTGCTGAGAAATGTAAACCACTCAGAAAAGATATGGTACAGTTCGGTATCCCGCTGTTTGCAAATATTCATCTGTGCGGTTCCGTTCTTACAGAAGTATTCTTCTGCATGACAGTTTCTAAAATTCTTTATGACACAGTACCAACACCTGGAACAATGATTCTTTTCTGCGTACTTCTTGGAGTATTTGCTATTGGAGCACCTGGCGTACCTGGCGGAACAGTTATGGCATCCTTAGGACTTATTACAGGAGTTCTTGGATTCGGAGATTCCGGAACTGCATTAATGCTTACTATCTTTGCATTACAGGATAGTTTTGGAACAGCCTGCAATGTAACGGGCGACGGAGCTTTAACGCTTATTCTTACTGGATATACAAAACGACATAATATAGAAGAGCAAACAATTGAACGCATAGATTTGTAAATCCTGATTTGTAGATTTGGTAATAGACGAAAAAAGAAACAAATAATACATCCCATCTGCTCTGTAGTCGCTGTATTTAATATGCTCATCCGCATCTTAAATACGCTCCCAAGCCGCATCTGGGATGTATTATTTGTTTCTTTTTTCTGACTATTCTCAATCTACAGTTGGCGAGAATGGGGATTTCCCAGAAGGTTATGGATTCTCTGGAAATTAAAGCCTAAAGGATTGACGCATTTCTTCTGGAGAAACCCCTTATTTTTTCCACACAAAATCCTGATTTCATCTGGTGCCAATAAACAGAAATCCAAAAACGTTATATAGAATAAAATGTGATGTCGGAGCAAGTAAAAATGCCGGTCAGGCATTTTCTACGCCGCGACTATCTTCACATTTTATTCTATATAACGTTTCTGGGTTTCGTTTCTTTAATCCATCAAATCAGAATTTTTGCCAAAATCATTCCAATTTCGAAAGCTGCAATTCCCCCAAATACATCTGCAATTACATGCTGTTTTATAAATAATGTTGATGCAAATATCCCCAGTGACATAAGAATCGTTGCCACTCGATAATAGTTAGTTCTCTTTTCTGTTTTGAAATTCATTTTGTAGGCGGCACGTATGCAGCACCAGCTCTCTAAACAGTGAATAGACGGAAATAGGTTGACGGGAGCATCTACAGAGTAGATAAAGCGAACAAGCTGACTGAATATATCTGTTCCTGTAATTTCCGGCCGGGTTAATGTGGTTGGAAACAATATAAAGAAGAATAGACAGATGACTTTGGAAAGAATATCTCCAAGTACAAACTGATAGCACAGTTTTTTGCTGTCTCTGCCAATTAATATGTAATTCAATGCCCACTGGACATATGCCAGTACATAAAATATGACAAATGGTGTCAGCAGTGGAATCTTTTCATCTAACGAGATTGCCAGTGAGTAAAAAGATAAGTGGTTTCGAAGTTGTGCCACACCTATGTAGATACAGTTATTTATGAGTAAAGCTGCGATAATCGGCAGGATTGCATACTTTGGCAGTAAATTATTGAATCGTTCTTTTATGTTCGAGTGCATGACCAATGACCTCCCCCATCTTGACGGGCACTTCTTTTGCCAGTGCAGAACTTTGTAAAATGTCCTCGCGTACCTGAACTTGTTCTGGCTCAATCAGTACGATAATTGTAGAACCTCCATATTGGAAATATCCTTTTTCTTTTCCTCTTATGGCGTTTCCTTTTTCTTCATGATTGACAATCCGTCCAACAAGCATTGCGCCAACTTCCATCTGTGCTATTGTGCCAAACTTTTCTGTCCGAATTAATGTGTATTCTCTGCTATTCTCAGTAAACACAGGAACTTCCCGGAGGGCAACGGGTCTTACCGTATGTAAACGTCCTGGAATAAAAAAGTTTCTACTCTTTTGCCCGGAATCCACATAACAATATCTATGATAGTGATTTACACACAAACGGTATACAAGGCAGTATCCCCCATGGTAACGCTGTGCCAGCTTTTTGCTGTGCAACAGAGAGGAAATTGTATAATGGCTCTGCTTTACGGGAAAAACGGTATTCTCTTTTATTTTCCAGACAGATAATAGACCGTCACATGGTGCGATCAAATGATTTTCCTCCATATCTATTGGACGCTTGCCCTGTTTTATTTTCCTTGAAAAAAAATCATTAAAACTTTTTATATCTGTTGTTTCATAATCTGATAATTGGATTGCATTTTGCTTTACAAATGGTTTAATAAGAAATGAAGACAATTCAGAATCTAAAAAATGCCCACAGATACGAGAAAGCCGTGGGCCGGTTAACGGTTTTAAAAGAAATCTTCCTGGAACTGTATTATATAAAAATTCTAGGATAGTCATATGTAAATCTCCTGTCTGTAATCTCTTAATTCTTAAAATTTATGTACAAAAACCCCCATAGTATTCTCATAAAATACTACAAAGTTTAAATGTTTATATGAAAGCTTTATTTTTTCAAAAATTTCAACGCAAAAATCAAAACAACGCACTCTACCGCACCAAAGAAAATCATAGTAGCGATTCCCTTATTCTGCGGCTTTTTAATCTGTATTTTTGAAATAAACAGGCCGCCTGTAATTAACATAACTCCAAAATACAAAAATGTCAGGTCTGCACGAATAAGCATATGTATAAGCAGTACTGCCGGGAAAATTAATGCTGCAGACGTTACTGGTAATCCTGTATAAATTTTGGCTCCTGTCTCATCTCTGTTCTGGTCTTCTTCTTCCATCACGTTAAAATAGGCCAGGCGAATCATTGCAGCAAGTACATACAAAACAGCAATCAGGCTTAAAACAATCTGTGTCTGTAAAGTATAGTGCGTGAGCAGATAGCGGGTCACTCCAGATAAATCAGGAATACACATCGTATAGCGAAGCATTGCGATTCCTATACATGCCGGCAGCATACCAAAAGCTATCAAATCTGACAGTGAATCTATCTGAATTCCAAATTTTTTCATCTGTGTTGTGCGGTCTTTTTTGCTTCTGGCTACTTTTCCATCAAATGTATCACACAGTCCGGAAAAAAGCAGAAAAAACATACCAAGGTATGGATGCCCCATCCCATTTAGACAAAGCATAATTCCTATTGTTCCCGACATTAGTGACAAATAAGTAAGTATCACTGTGTAATCATAAAATCCTATCATTTTCATTCTCCAATTTCTTTTTTCTCTTAATCGTTACATATCCTATCAAAACTGCAGTCAGACTTACAAAGATACAGACATAAAAAGACAGGCCTCTGCTAAACATTTCAAGCTGAAATGTGGCTTCCCTGCTCATAAGCTGCTGATATCCCTTCAACATCAGATAATCTGTCACTCCCATTCCTCCCGGAATCGGGACACAGTTTGAACCCATAACAACATAAATCTGTGTTGCTAATAACTGTGGAAGCTTTCGTAAATCTCCATGCAATGCTGCAAAGGAAAAAAGTGTTACGATAATCTGCGACAATCTCTGTAACAGATTCAGGATATACACCTTCCATAACATTCTCTTTCCATCAAAAATCACATCCACAAGACTACTATACTTCTCGATAGAAACTTCCAGTTTCTTTTCTAACTTATCTGCAAGCCTCCCACAATGAATCATCCGTAAAATCCGGACAAAACAGGCACCGAAAGATTCAATCAATGCCTGCCTTCTCAGCAGAAGATAAAAGATGATCCCAAGCCCTGCTAAAGCTAAACCACCTGCCACGATCAACACCCGGCACCCGATACTGAAATTCAGAAAAACTTCCGGAAAAATAAAAATATCTACCAGCCCGATCGTCAGAATCGCAAGGGTATACATAATAAGATTCAGTAGCAGCGCAGCCATAACCGCTGTTCCTGCTATCCCATCCTTCAGCATAAAATATGCACTTGCCGGCTGTCCTCCCGAAGCAGATGGCGTAATTGCAGAAAAATACACATCTGCCGCCGAATAAACAAAGCCATGGCTTCTCTTTGCCGGATATCCCATATGCCGGACAAGAACTCTTAACGCTTCCCCTTCAAAATAAATAAAACCAAGCATACTCACTGATGCCAGCAGAATACCTTCCCAGGATGCCTCTTTTAAACTCGCTGTTAATTCGTTCAAAGAGATGCCGCTCCCCCGAAACACCGTATAAATCGTTATTATGGCAAAAACAGAAACCACAATAACACCAATTATTTTCTTTAAGTTCTGTTGAATTATACTTTTTTCTTTCATAAATATGCATTTCTTATGTATCTTTCCCAATAACTATCCCTGTAACTCCAAATCAAATGCATGTAAAACCTGCCTGTTATTCTTGTGAAATGTTCCTCTTTTTGTTTGTGTAAATCTTAACACTAGTTATAACTATAACATACGGTGCTAGAATATAAATAGTACAAGTCAAAATGAGAATTCCTAATCTAATATTTCATGGTACAATGTAGGTACCGCACTGAAGGAGGATCTCATTATGGCAAAGCACTATGACAAACAGTTTAAAC
>NZ_VULP01000060.1:0-2005 GCF_009697165.1 Anaerobutyricum soehngenii
CACTGTCCACAGCCAATACATTGATAAGCCTCCCTTTGGTTTAATAAATATTTTGCTGCTACCCCGATCTCTTCTTCACAAACTGCAAAGCAATGTCCACATTCACTACATAATGCTTCATTTTTGATAATCGCAGGATTCGCATCATCTACCGGAACCATAAAAGGAGTCGTTCGATTCATTAGCATATAGCATCTCCTCCTTTATTGATTCCATTATCAATTCCAAGACCTGCTCTTTTTTCTTTAATGATATCCTCAAACTTCTGTGCTGCGGCATCTACCTCTGTTTCAATAATAAGCTGTCCTCCGGTTAAATCTTTCAATCCTTCTGTAAGGACATTTACCGCAACCTGGCTTCCTGTAACAAATGGTGATAATGCCAGGTGAAGAGGGAATCCAAGTGCAAGAGCATATGCTCCATCTGCTAACGCCTGCTCTTCAAGCCACTGCGGTGCACTTATAACAACTGGAAGCTGTGGCAGATCTACATTAAGTTCTTTTGCTAAAGCACAGGCAGCCATCTCAATTCGTCCGATTGCAAGGCATGGTCCGAAATTAAGAACCGGCGGAACACCAAGTGCTGTACATATTTCTTTCAATCCTTCCCCACAAAGTTCTACTGCATCCATCGTCATAAGTCCACAGTTTTCTAAACCACCACAAGTACAGCCTGCTGATAATACAAGAATGTCTTTCTTAATTAATTCTTTGGCAAGTTCTACTGTAAATACATCATGTCCTTTTGCTCTTAAATTAGAACATCCGACAACTGCCGCAATTCCTTTAATTTTTCCTGAAACAATCGCATCAATGAGCGGCTGTAAAGTACCACCTAAGGCAGCTACTAAAGTATCTTCTGATAAACCGGTAATGGACTTGTCAAAACCATGCTGTGCCATGACATTGACACGCTTTTCTCCTTCTGCTGGAGCTGTTCCATATAACTTTTCTTTTCTGTTCTTAAATCCACATAGAGCATCTGCGATAATCTGACTTGTAATCTTTTCTTTTTCTTCTGCAGTATATGGCAATAACTGTGCATTTGCCTTCTTTGCCACATCGTCAAGACAGAGCATCTTAATATCTAACTGATCACAGATTGGCTCGATTCCCGGAATCGTACAGTTAAATTCAGAAACAACCAAATCCACACAGCCAGTCATTAATACCGCTTCACTTGTATAGTTATTACCTGCATGTCCGCAGTATACATCTTTATAGCAGCCGGAACGTGCCTGGTAATCCTGCCCCACACAAGTACAGCCTACAATACGGATTCCCTTTGCACCAACAAGCTCGGCAGACTTTTGTACAATTTCTGATTCTAATTTTTCTTCTAAATCTGTAAACATTGACTGCTGATGTCCTGTAATCATAATATTTATATATTCTGGATCAATAATACGAAAACCTACCGGATCCATACTGATTTGCGGTGGTCCCATAATAATATCATTCATCAAGTTTGTAAGAATCAGTCCGTAATTACCTGTAGAAATACCTAAACGTAAGCACTGCAACAGCATATCCATCGGATCTGAATTCAAGTTTGTCGATGTCTTTACAACCGCATTAAAAATCTCGTCTTTTGCTCCACCCGGTAAAATACCAAGCTTCTCCCACAGTTCATAACGCTTTGGAAGAGCAATATTCTTCATGAGTGTCATCTTCTCATCATACGGTTTTCTGATATCTGCAAGAACTGCATCTGCAATCATCTCTGCCGTCTTCGCACAACTGTTATGACAGTCCGGTCCACAGTTACCACAACAGTTAATCTGTAAAATCTTTGCAAGCTTCGCAACAGAGTCCTTATATTTTGGTTTCTTGCCTTCCGCCTGTAATTCCTGTGCCATCTCCTTCAATCTTCTTGCCGTATTCTCTACAACATGCGTATAACATCCTGAACCAGCAGCCACCTGTCTTAAAAAATTCCTGCAGGCAATGGTATCTGCATCTGCTCCACATACACCTTTTGGTTTCGCCGGTGATAAACGACATGG
>NZ_VULP01000061.1:0-1882 GCF_009697165.1 Anaerobutyricum soehngenii
GGTACTGTAAAGTTTTACAGTCCTATTTTTGTTTAAAACCTTATATTTTCAAGGATTTCATCACTTTTTACGAATAAAAAAGCAATGACCCCCTTTTTCATGTATAATGTAAGTGACCAAACTCAACAAAATACGAAAGGTAAATCATTGCTTATGGATAACATTATACTCTATTTACTTACTATCATTCAAGAACAACATCAGCAAATCTGCTGGCTTATTCTCTTTATCTGCAGATATATCCCTTTGAAACAATGGGCTCATGACGAACTCCACAGCCCCAAATATCAGAAATTCCTCACTGATAAGCTTCCCATCATCAAACCCTTCATCAAACAGGACTGGCTGCTCTGGAACGAGTATTACCGCCTACGTTATGGCAAAGCCGTCAAACCAGTCAAAACCCAAAAAGGTAAAACACGCACCGTTCCTGAAGATACCGTATGTCCTCTCTGTGGTGCACCACATGAGTACATCTACGATAATACAGGCGGCCGCGGTCAGTTCAAATGCAAGATCTGTGGCCAGACCTTTGTCAACGGCGAGAAAGTAACTACCCCACTGAAGCTCCAGTGCCCCTACTGCGGCCATGCCCTGCAGCCTGTCAAAGACCGTAAGCATTTCCGTGTCCACAAATGCGTCAATGACAACTGCTCCTATTACAAACGGAATCTGAAAAAACTTCCGAAAGACCTTCCCAGGTCACAATACTGGAAATACAAGCTGCGCTATCTTTACCGGGAGTTCTCTGTAAACTTCTTCGACATGGACCTCAGCCAGCTTCCCAAATGGGCAACCTCTTTCAAGTATAAGAAGAACAATGCCTATATCATGGGGCTGTGCCTTACCTATCGGGTAAACCTCAAACTCTCCCTGCGCCAGACCGTCCAGGCTTTGAAGGATATCCACGGTATCGATATCTCCCACACCATGGTCAACAACTATGCCAAAACGGCCGCTGTGATCATCAAACCTTTTGTAGACTCTTATGACTACAATCCTTCCAACGAACTGGCTGCTGATGAAACATACATTAAGATCAGCGGTGTAAAAGCCTATGTCTGGCTCATCATGGACAAGGTTTCACGGTCCATCCTCGGGTATCAGGTCTCAACCTCCAGGGATGTAGGCCCCTGTATCCTTACAATGCGCATGGCCTTTGATAAGTTCAGAGAATTCCCCGGCAAAGCCCTTAAATTCATTGCGGATGGCTACAGTGCCTATCCACTTGCTGCACAGCAATTTAAGATTGAAAAAAACTGGGAAGTCTTTATCACCCAGGTCATCGGTCTTGCCAATGGCGATGAAGTATCCAAAGAATTCCGCCCGTTCAAGCAACTCATCGAGCGTCTGAACCGTACTTTCAAGGAATCCTACCGCATTACCTGCGGCTATGGTACAGAGGATGGTGCTGTCCACAGTGTCTCTCTTTGGGTTGCTTATTATAACTTCCTGCGTCCCCATGAGATATCCGGCGGCAAAGAACCTCTCAACAAAGTAGAACTGCTGGAAGGTGCCGGAAACATGCCCGGTAAATGGCAGCTTCTCATCTATCTTGGTCAGCAGGCAATCCTGAAACAACAAAGCGAATCTACTATCTGTTCTTAGATTCCGAGCCGGAGGTAAAATATCCAGCCACCAGAACCACAGGTTCTGGCTCTGCCCTTGATGGCACACCAAAACAATGCTACAATGCTGTGGATCAGACGGAGAAACCTATCTGTTCTTGAGTTCTTCGCCGTCGGTAAGACGTTCAGAGCATTGTTTTGGTGTGCCGTCAAGGGTGGCGTACGCTGCCGAAAGCTAACATATCTGCAATTTTCAAGGTTCCGATGGAGCCTTTTTTTCAGCTCCATTTTTTCATAGGCTACTTTACACTACC
>NZ_VULP01000062.1:0-1874 GCF_009697165.1 Anaerobutyricum soehngenii
AGATAGTGTCAAATGACCTATGAAAAAGCAGAGCCAAAGAAAAAGGCTCAATGAACCTTGAAAATTGTAGATATTTTTAGATAGTGGTGATCATCCGCCACCCTTGACAGCACGAAAAAGAACCGCTGTAGGTTTATCACCGACGGCGAAGAACTCAGGAACAGTTAGATTTTCTCCGTCGATTACAGCAGTGTAGCAGTTCTTTTTCGTGCTATCAAGGGCATGCCGCTTTGCGGTGGCTGGATATTTCCCTCCGGCTCGGAATCTAAGAACAGTTAGCGGCTTCGCCGTTTTGCATGTTCAGTATTGTTTGCTGACCGAGGAAAATCAGCAGCTGCCATTTACCAGGCATGGTATCAGAATGAGATAGCATCTCTACTTCATTTAAGACTTTATAGTTATTGTGTTGGTGCGGCCTTAAAAAATTATAATAAGCAACCCACAGGGCAAGATCATAGTTGGCACCATCGATATTATCGAAACCGTTGGTTTTGCGGTAGGAAGCTTTGTATGTCCGGTTTAAGCGTTCAATCATCTGCTTATACGGACGGAATTGTTTTGATACGGCATCATCATTGGAAAGTCCGATTACCTGGGTAATCTCAAACTTGAATTTTTCACCGAATTCGTGAAAAAACTGCTGTGCAGCAAGTGGATAGGCACTGTATCCATCGGCAATAAAGTTGAAGTTTTTTGGTAACTCTTTCAGATTACGGAATGCCATACGCATGGCAAGGATGCAAGGTCCAACACCGCGGTTGCCGGATACCTGATAGCCGATAATGGAACGTTTGGCAGCATCCATGATAAACCAGATGTAGGTTTTGATACCACGGATTTTGATGTAGGTTTCGTCAGCGGTAAATGTATTACCGGTTTTATAGTCATAGTTATCTACAAACGGTTTGATGCACAATGATGCCGTTTTACAATAGTTGGCAACCTGCTGGTGAGAGATGGAAATGCCATGGATATCTTTGAGAGCCTGGCAGGTTTTTCGGAGAGAAAGTCCGAGATTTACTCGGTAAGTAAGGCACAGAGACATCACATGTTGATTATGCTTGTTGAATTTAAGGGAAGATGCATTTTTCGGAAGGCTGTTTAAGTCCATGCTGAAAAAATCTATCAGGAATTCCCGGTAGATGTAGTGAAGTTTGTATTTGTTTTTACCATCCGGTTCTTTTAAGTCTTTCGGATCGACTTTCTTCAGGTTGTGAAGATAATAGGAACATTTTTTGTTAACACATTTATGTACAACAAAGTGTTTCCGGTCTTTTATTGGAACCAGTGAATGGCTGCAGTAAGGACATTTTAGAGAATACGGTCTGGCAAAACGGTTTTCTTCTGGTGAAAAGGCAGAGGAACATACTTTGCAGAGGAGCTGCCCTTTGGAACCGTTATTTTTATAAAGGTATGGTTTCGGGGCATTACAGCGTGGGCAGGTACAGTTGTCGTCAATATCACATTCGCTCCTGCGCTGAACAGGTTTGATCTTTTTGCCATACCGCCATTCCAGATACGGGATGTACTCTTTGTAATCCCATTTCTGGTAATAAATGATCTTTGGAAGCCGGTCAATCCGAAATTTTTGATATTTGGGTGAATGGGAATCATCGAAAGCCCACTGCTTAAGAGGGATATATCTACAGATAAAATTTAAAAGCCAGCAGATTTGTTTATGTTGGTATTGAATTAGTTGAAGTAAATAAAGTATAATGTCCATGAGCATTGTCTCCTTTGTAGGTAATGGTGTTTGTGGTGAACTCATTATACTTCATTTAAGGGGGTAATGCTCTTTTTATTTGCAAACCTCCGATAAATCAAGGTTTTTAAACGTTTTAGAACAATAAAAAAGGGTAGTTTTTGACACTACC
>NZ_VULP01000063.1:0-1746 GCF_009697165.1 Anaerobutyricum soehngenii
ATAGGTAATTGCGAAACTCGCGATGCTCGTTCGCAATCTTGAACTTAAACAGGGAAGGATTCGTGCTTAGCACGAATCCTGGAATAAAAAGTGGATAACCGGACATTTTAGGCGCACTTTAATAAGCCCTCGGCTTTATGGAGTTGGTAAGTCCTAGGCTATGAAAGATTTTAAACTTCTGATGTATTGTCGTTGATGGATTTTGTCGGCAACAACTACAGTTAATAACTGTGATATACCAGCAAGAAGTAAATCTGCATGAAGTGTTTTTTCGTTTGTTGTTTTTCGGTTAGCGACACAAAAACTGTCTTTAAAGTGGTTGATTGATTTTTCAACATTTACTCGGATTTTGTAAGTGTCATCCCATTCCTGTGAGCCACGCTCCACGCCGGGGTATGCTCTAAGGTTTTTTTCGGGATAAACGTAAATCATTCTGCCACAGGAAGAAGTTGTACATGGATTATCGCAGTGGCACACCCGTCGTTTTGATTTGTCTTCACGATTGTATTCCCATTTCATTTTGGGACACACAAATTTCATGGTCGGAAGATTACTTCTTAAGTGAGACTTGCTACCTTCCCGTTTCATAGGGAGTGAAGGATCATGAGGACAGCAGGGAATACCATTTTCATTGAATGTATAATCCACGTTATCCAGTGAAAGTTTTACCTTTAAAGGAATAAATGCTTTTTGAAATTTAAAATCTTCAAATAAGGATTTGTAGATTTCAATCGTATCAAAGGCAGCATCACCAAGAAATATCTTGGGATTGATAAGAGGGTGCCGTTCTTTGAAATCTTTAAGGGTTGGAATCAAGGCTTTCGAATCGGCAAGTGATTTATCTTCATCAGGAGATTTTGATTTCTTTTCAACAATGATGTCAGGGTGAGAATCCAGATAATCCTTGTTATAAAAATCAATGGAGCGAACAATGCCAAGTCCATTGGTCGTAATGCCAAATTTATAAGCATAGCAGAAATGACCATTCACATACTGTTGCTTTACTTCATGGTTAGCAGCGGCGGATGCAGGCATAGAGGCATAGGCTGCCTTGTAAGGATCATAAGAATCATCGAAGTTATGAGCTTTAGCATAGGACTTAAGCTGTTTAATAATGCGGTTGGCGTATTTGGGATTGTTTTCAGTCACATATGCTTTAATCCCTGAAGTATCAAACAAAAGCATAGAGGCGAGATTACCGTTAATGTCCTGGCAGATTGGTTCTGTGATATCTACGAGATTATCAAAAACTGATTGTAAGTCCATTAAAAAATCCTGTTTGAAACGAGTGATTTTTGAAGCGTCAGGAACTTTAGTAAAGCCACAGAATTCCCTCAGATGTCTGGAATAATGAAGGAAGATTAACAGGAGGGAATCTGTTGGAATAGAAAAGAGGCGTTGAATAATCAAAGCCCAAAGCATTGCATGCAAAGGATATTTACGATTTCTTCCAGTGGATGCGTAGTAATGCTTGTAAAAAGAAGTCGGAATAATTTTATCAAGGTCAATGTGATTTTCGAGCAGAGTAAGGAAATGAGGTTTGTCAGATTCATAAATATCTTTACAATCTTCAAAAATATCTGCCAAAGAGAGTTGTTTTTGTGGTATCATAGACATATCTCCTTTCGGGGCGTGATTTATGGTTTCTAGTCAACTCCATTATATCACAAACCGTGAGGAGATTTTTATTTTTAACAACAAAAAAATGACGTATTTATGCGACTTGTGGCGTTTCGCAAACGCCTA
>NZ_VULP01000064.1:0-1656 GCF_009697165.1 Anaerobutyricum soehngenii
GTGAAGCCCCCCTCAAGATGAGATATCCAGACTCGAAAGAGTGAGAGACCCCTTAGAGACGATGAGGTAGATAGGGCAGAGATGGAAGCACAGTGATGTGTGGAGTTGACTGTTACTAATCGGTCGAGAGCTTGACCTTAGAAAGTTATTGGAATAGAAAAAAGATAGTTTGTGTGTAGTTTTGAAGGTACATACCTTAAAATTAAATATAGGGGATTGGTCAAATGGTATGATAGGGGTCTCCAAAACCTTTGGTGGGAGTTCGATTCTCTCATCCCCTGTTGACTAAGAGGTCAGAAACCTTGAATTTTCAAGGCTTCTGGCTTTTTTCATTTTCTGGATAATTCCAATGTAGTCAAGTATCTAGTCAAACAGGAATCATTCCTAAAATGAGATAGCATTTTCAATCTGTTTTTCCTTATTTTTCGTTGTTTTATTGCTGAAATAATATAACGTCCGTTCTGTCAAGGACTGCCCTGACGGCGTATCGGCTACGCCTTGTTCCTTGACATCAATAGGTGTTGGAATAATATTAATTGTAATTATTCATTGCTTGTCAAATGTTTATTATGTACAATAGGAATAATGTCTGAAGAATCGTTTGTAAAAGCTAAACCGTTATTAGTTTTTACTATTTTTCGATATCCACCGTTATGATAATGAAGCATTTTGTGATGATTAGGACAAACAACAATCAAATTATTTAAACGGTCTAAAGTTCCTTCTTCATCATATTCCTCCGAAAGATTTTTGATGTGGTGTACTTCGACATATTTTGTTCCATCTTTTTTTTGAATGGTCATTTTTTGATTTTCTGTACAAAGTTGACATTCATATGAATAAAATTCTTTAAGCCTATTTATTAATAGATGATTTCTCTTTATTTTTTCATTTGAAGAAATCTTTTTTTCAATTTTCTCGTTTTCAACACTAAGAATTTTATTTATTTCTCCAGACAATTCAATTAAACTATTCCGTCCTTTAGAACGTGTATAACCTAATAATTGTATATAGTCATCTAAAGTCATATTATTTTGTTGTGCTATATTATACAGAGTTTGATATATTGGCTCTTGAGATGATATATATACAGTATTGGGATTTTCTACAATGTACTTTTTTAATTCGTTTTTATATTTTTCGTTTTTTCGTTGAGAAACATAATTATAATCGTATTTTGATTTTTTATATCCATAATAATCAAGAAAATCTTCTAATGACATTCCGCAACGTGAGGCATAATTACGAATCCACTGATTTTCGGGTGATGAACTTAAATATACCAGTCCATCTATTATATGTTCTTCCAAAAAATTGATTATTTTTGAATCTCTGTTGGTATCTCGTTCTGTTAAATATCCCTTAAATCCTAAAAAATTAGCATATTCTGCTGAAGACATTTTTCGGACACGAGATGCTTTGGTAAATAATTTTTTTGAAATTTGAGTTAACGCAATGTGCGGTTCTTTTAAGATACTATCAGTCTCACTGATTTCAAGTACCTTATAATCAAGTTCATTATATATCCATCGGTGCTAGAATATAAATAGTACAAGTCAAAATGAGAATTCCTAATCTAATATTTCATGGTACAATGTAGGTACCGCACTGAAGGAGGATCTCATTATGGCAAAGCACTATGACAAACAGTTTAAA
>NZ_VULP01000065.1:0-1549 GCF_009697165.1 Anaerobutyricum soehngenii
CATATTTCCAAATGATCTTCTTTCCATTAAAACAAACATAATGATCCTGCTCCGGATCGTATGTCATATTTTCCATTCTTCCGATATCCTGTTTATACCTGCGTTTCTTTGATTGTTCATAGTTATTCGGCTTGATATAGGCGGTCTGGCCGTTTTCTTCGAGAAACAGATAGTTTTCTTCACTTTCGTAACCGGCATCCGCAACGATATCCCGATAATGGAACGACAGGTGTTCCTCCATATCTTTTACAAACGGGATCAGGGTCCTGGTATCTGTCGGCCTCTGCGTTACATCAAGCCATGTAATGTATTCGGAATCCACACCATGCTGAAGATTATAGGCTGGTTTCAGCTGTCCGTTCTGCATATGGTCTTCTTTCATCCTCATAAAAGTAGCATCCGGATCTGTTTTAGAATAACTATTCCTGTCACCGCAGAGGTGGATCTTCTGTGTGTATTCCTTCAGTTTTTCCATGGATCCTTCCAGTGTTTCAATGGATTTTTGGATCTGGCTTTTTCTTTTTCCAATCCCATGGACGAACACGATCCCTTCTTCCTCTTTAATCTTGTAGAGTCTTTTCCGAATCTTTTTCAGAGTTCTCAAACCGAATTTCTTTCCATTAAAAATAAAACGGATCCCATACAGTATCTCGCATTCTTCCACAAAGACTGCAATCTTTTGGCAAAGCCTCTGCTGATGTTTTGTCACTGCTTTCTTCCATACAAATGTATACCGGTTTGCTGCAGATTCAATTTTTGTCCCGTCAATAAAGATATGGGTCCCGGATATCTCACCAAGGCTGTAGAGCATTTCCGTCACTTCTGCTAATGTCTTTTTAGAACACTGGGATAAATGAAGGGAGAGGAACCTGGCAATGGTTGCATGGTCTGGTGCAGGTTTTCCTTCTAACAGATACATGAAATTGATATCCCTCCGGCAGGCAGTTTCAATATCCCTGCTGGAATAGATATGGTTCATGGCAGCATAGATCACGATCTTGAACATCTGACGCGGTGTCACCTGGTCTTTTTTGATCTTTCCGTAAGACCGGTACAGATCCGTCAGTTCCAGCTCCTCCACAAACACACTTAACAGGCGGACCGGGTCATCGTCCGGGATCAAAACTTCCAGTTCAAAGGGAAGTTTTAATTGATAATTCATCGAAGATAGGCTATAATCTTTCTGTATAATTTTTGTAGTTTTCATAACATAATTATACACCCAGAGCCGTTCTTTGCAAAAAAGTTCGGCTTTTTTCTTTTGCTTTGCCACAGACAGTGGAAACAAAAACAGCTTTTGGCATCGGGCATGGCGAATGGCGGGGATTCATGTATTGCAATGGGATCGGATTCCGAAGATCTATGAAAAAGCGTGGATGCCTATGGTATAAAGAGCAGATGCTTTGCAGGTTTTGTGTCACGAAACTTGAGAACGAACCTGCCACCGAGCGCGTTGTCTGAGCGGTAGCGAGTTTAGCGCGAATGGCGTTTCCATAAACGTTCGAAAGTTGAGTATCAAAACGCAAGTCGTCTGCGATTATGCCATAGG
>NZ_VULP01000066.1:0-1364 GCF_009697165.1 Anaerobutyricum soehngenii
TATAGTGGCTCAGTTGTCAAGACAAAAATCTAAGATTTTTATAATGAACTGATATGGTGGACAAGTTACAAGGAACATGGAGAGAACAGTGGAGCACTCCCCAGATCCAATATATGCTAAGCTACATATGGCATCAACATTGCCGGATAGTAGCATTCAGCCGGTGTTTGGTAATCAAGTGCAGAATGGCGTCGCTCAAAGTTGTAGGTGTGGATATACTGTCTGATAGCAGCCCTTGCTTCCCTGATGTTGTTGTACTGTGTCAGATAGGCTTCCTCATACTTGAAGCTGCGGAACCAGCGCTCAATCATGATGTTGTCTGCCCAGCGGCTTTTTCCATCCATACTCTGGCGGATACCGTTTTCCTTTACAAAGTCAATGTATTGCTGACTTGTAAACTGACAACCCTGATCTGAATTCAAGATCTGAGGTTTTGCCACTTTGAAAGCTTTTTTCAGGGCACTGATAACCATTCTGGTATCAAGTGTGTCATCCACTTCCCAGCCGACAATACAACGGCTATACCAGTCGATCACGGCTGTCAGATACAGAAATCCGCGCTTGATCGGAATATATGTAATGTCAATAGACCATGCCTGATTTGGTTTGTCTATGACCGCATTACGAAGAAGATATGGACATACTTTCGCCTGCTGCATTCGCTTGGAAAGATTCATCTTTGGATAAATCGGGTAAATATCCATCTCATTCATGTAGCGTCTTGCCTTGCGGCGTCCAACCTGGTAACCACGGGTTTTTAACTGTGCAGACATTTGTCTTGCGCCCCAAGTGGGATTATCTGTATGGAGATGATCAATGATCTCTTTGCAGGCCAGTTCCTCATCTGAAATAGGGGCACCCTTGTAATAAATGCTTGTACGGTTGATGTCAAGCAACCTGGCGCCAACAGAAGCCGGAATTTCCTTAGTCGTCAAAAGGTTTTGGACTAAACTTACTCTCGTAGTCAGGTCCACAAATTTCTTCAGATTTTTTTTTGAGCCAGTCAACCTGCATGGTTAACTGACCAACCTTTTTGGCATACTCCGCTTTCTCCTTACGCTCTTCGGCAAGCTTTTCTTTGAGGTTTTCCTCACGCTTGTCGTCGAACACAACCGAAGCATTGTTCAAGAACTCTTTTTTCCAGTTGCGGAGCAGATTTGGTTGGATGTTATTTTCAGTTGCAAGGGTATTGAGATCTTTCTCACCCTTAAGCAGCTCAATTACAAGGTCTGATTTGAATTTGGCATTAAAATTTCTTCTTTGTCTGGACATGATAATGGATCCTTTCTTTCATACTGGTTTAAGTATATCAGATTCATTAAAAACTGTCCGAAAAAGTGTCTTAATTTATGAGACCATTATAC
>NZ_VULP01000067.1:0-1341 GCF_009697165.1 Anaerobutyricum soehngenii
CGGTGCTAGAATATAAATAGTACAAGTCAAAATGAGAATTCCTAATCTAATATTTCATGGTACAATGTAGGTACCGCACTGAAGGAGGATCTCATTATGGCAAAGCACTATGACAAACAGTTTAAACTGGATGCAGTCCAGTATTATCATGATCACAGAGACTTAGGACTGCAGGGCTGTGCATCAAATTTAGGAATCAGTCAACAAACATTATCACGCTGGCAAAAGGAGCTACGTGAGACAGGTGATATCGAATGCCGTGGTTCCGGTAATTATGCTTCTGATGAAGCAAAAGAAATCGCACGATTAAAACGTGAACTTCGTGATGCACAGGACGCTCTTGATGTACTAAAAAAAGCAATCAACATTCTGGGAAAATGACGGAAGCCATTTATCTCGAAGTTGCTGAGAAGGCAGAAACTGCCCATAAGGCTGGACGCCGGGTTTCTGTCTCCGGAATGTTGAAATATCTCGGCGTTTCCCGTTCTGGTTACCGTGCATGGCTAAAACATGTTCCTTCAAACGCTGAACAGCGTCGTGAAACGGTAAAAGCCAAAATCAAGGATATTTATGATGAATCAAAACAGAATTACGGTGCCCCAAAGATTACCAAAGAACTGCGAAAATCAGGGGAAATAATCTCTGAACGTACAGTTGGTAAATACATGAGGCAAATGGGAATCAAAGCACAATGGGTAAAACCATGGACTATTACCACAAAAGATTCTGACTTCAGTAGCGAATTGCAAAATATCCTTGATGAACAGTTTAATCCGGAACGCCCAAATGCTGTCTGGTGTTCTGATATCACATATATCTGGACGATAGACGGATTTGTTTATCTAACCAGTATTATGGATTTATATTCCAGAAAAATCATTGCCTGGACACTTTCTAAAACACTGGAAGTATCCTGCGTGATTGAAACAATAAATAAAGCTAAAGCAAGACGTAAAATCGAAGAACCATTGATTCTGCATTCCGATCGTGGCAGCCAGTATGTATCCAAAGAATACAAGAGGATAACTGCCGGTATACAGTGTAGCTATTCGAAAAAAGCTTATCCTTGGGACAACGCATGTATTGAATCATTCCATTCATTGATCAAACGTGAATGGCTGAACCGCTTCAAAATCCGCGATTATGATCATGCGTACCGATTGGTCTTCGAATATCTGGAAGCATTTTACAATACAAAACGTATTCATAGCCATTGTGACTATATGTCTCCAAATGATTATGAAGAACTGTATCGTAGAATCCAGAAAGACGAATTGCTGATGGCAAGTTAAGATGAGGAAAACCTCATTTTAACTTGTACTAAATCTTGACATAGGACCA
>NZ_VULP01000068.1:0-1303 GCF_009697165.1 Anaerobutyricum soehngenii
TTTCACATTTTTTTCTTATATATAAGCCGCCTGTTCTTCTTTTTTTACAAGATAACGCAGATTTCTTTTTGGAAGAAGGGCATCTGTTTTCTTTGCCTGCAGGCACAGAAATAAGCGGAAAAAGCATTGTGATACTGACGAAAAGGATAACCGGGGCGATTCGCCTGCTGTCCTGTTTTCTGATATAATAGAGATAATCTTTAGAAAAGGAAGGTCTCTGTTATGCAGATGAGATATACAGAAGAAAAACTGAATACGTTTTCGAAAGAAACACTCATCCAGCTGTTCCTCGCACAACAGGAGCAGCTTTCAGAGATTGATAAGAAACTGCAGCTGGTATTGGAACAGCTTGCGGTCATGAACCAGAACCGCTATGGGAGAAAGACGGAACAGATGCCAGTGCCACAGCAGATGGCATTTGCCGATGTGAACGGAGAGCTGGTAATGTTTAATGAAGCCGAGGCACTGGCTTCTCTGGATGAAAATGAGGAAGAGACTGTTTCAAGGAAGTATCCCGTAAAGAAAAAAGGAAAACGGGAAGCAGACCTTTCCGGGATCCCTGTCATAAAAGTGGAACATTATCTGACAGAAGAAGAACTGAAGGAACGTTTTGGAAAAAACGGATGGAAGCAGCTTCCAGATGAGATATATAAACGGTATCGTTTTGTCCCTGCAAAAGTAGAAGTGGAAGAACATCATGTTGGTGTTTATGCAAGTAAAGATGGGGACAGCATGACAAAAGCACCGCATCCGGTAAGCCTCTTAAGAGGAAGTCTTGTTTCTCCTTCCCTTGAAGCAGCCGTACTCAATGGAAAATATATCAACGGAGTACCATTTGCCAGACTGGAAAAAGAGTTTTCCAGATATGGGCTTGCCATCACCCGACAGAACATGGCAAACTGGACAATCGAATGTGCAGAACGGTATCTTGCCGTATTCTATGATTATCTGCACAGGTATATTTATCAAAGCATGGTCATCCATGCAGATGAGACGTCAGTCCTTGTGAGAAAAGACGGAAGAGATGCCGGGAGCAAAAGCTTTATGTGGGTGTATTGTACCGGCGGGGGAGAAGAAAAAGCCGTCATTCTCTATGAATACCAGAAAACAAGAAAAGCAGACCATCCGGAAAAGTTCCTGAAGGATTATGAAGGAGTCTGTGTGACAGATGGTTATCAGGTATATCATAAACTGGCAAAAGAAAAGGGAGATCTGACCGTAGCTGGATGCTGGGCACATGCAAGACGCCGGTATGAAGAAGCCGTAAAAGCCCTGCCTGCAAAGAGCCGGAAGAGCAGTCTTG
>NZ_VULP01000069.1:0-1202 GCF_009697165.1 Anaerobutyricum soehngenii
CTCTCAGTGCCAAGGCATCCGCCCTGCGCCCTTCTTCGCTTGACCTTTGTATGTCCATTTCCTAAGAAATGGCTGCCTCCTGTTCTTCCTAGCGTAGAGAACATTCGGCGTATGAGTTAAAACTCATGTTTTGTCTTTCGACTTGCTATTGGGAGAATTGATTTAGTCTCAATTCTTTCTTATCATAGAAATCTGATGTCGCTTTTCTTTTAAAGAAAAACTTCTCTGTGTGTAGTTTTCAAGGTACATATAAATGATGTCTATTCTCGACACCAAGTGGAGAATACGAGATTCGAACTCGTGACCTCCTGCTTGCAAGGCAGGCGCTCTCCCAACTGAGCTAATCCCCCAAGGGAATCCGGCAGCCACCTGCTCTCCCATGCCGTCTCCAGCATAGTACCATCGGCCGCTCAGGTCTTAACCATCGTGTTCGGGATGGGAACGGGTGTGTCCCCTGAGCGCATCGCCACCGGAAATACTGTATCAAGTTTTCACTTGATAACTGAATAACAAAACAACTCTCTACTTGTCTTCCTTAGAAAGGAGGTGATCCAGCCGCACCTTCCGATACGGCTACCTTGTTACGACTTCACCCCAGTTACCGGCTCCACCTTCGACAGCTCCCTCCAAAAGGTTGGGTCACTGGCTTCGGGCATTTCCGACTCCCATGGTGTGACGGGCGGTGTGTACAAGACCCGGGAACGTATTCACCGCGACATTCTGATTCGCGATTACTAGCGATTCCAGCTTCGTGTAGTCGGGTTGCAGACTACAGTCCGAACTGGGACGGCCTTTTTGTGGTTTGCTCCCCCTCGCGGGTTTGCCTCACTTTGTGACCGCCATTGTAGCACGTGTGTCGCCCAGATCATAAGGGGCATGATGATTTGACGTCGTCCCCACCTTCCTCCAGGTTATCCCTGGCAGTCTCTCCAGAGTGCCCAGCCTTACCTGCTGGCTACTGAAGATAGGGGTTGCGCTCGTTGCGGGACTTAACCCAACATCTCACGACACGAGCTGACGACAACCATGCACCACCTGTCTCTTCTGTCCCGAAGGAAGACTCCCATTACGGAGTGGTCAGAAGGATGTCAAGACCTGGTAAGGTTCTTCGCGTTGCTTCGAATTAAACCACATGCTCCACCGCTTGTGCGGGTCCCCGTCAATTCCTTTGAGTTTCATTCTTGCGAACGTACTCCCCAGGT